>DAIUKI010000007.1:0-20593 GCA_036848255.1 Bacteroidales bacterium
ACAGAAAAGTCACGTAAGTGACTGAATGTGAATAACCCCCGGTGCAACCGGGGGTCGATGACCCACTATGAAGTTAAGCCCTGAAAGGCCTTAACAGCTAGAATTGCAAAAAATAGTATTCTTAAAAAATAATTTCATTACGGACCCCCCATTTAATGGCCTTTTGATGATAGTAATCCTAAGAAGTTATCAACAATCCTCAAAAATAAAGTGGAGTAAAGTGGAGTAAAGTGGATAATTTTTTCATATTTTAGCGTTTTTATTGCCGAAAAGAGAATATGGCCACATTTATTGGTGATTACCCGTGCAAGGTTGATGCCAAGGGGAGGATTATCCTTCCGATGACATTCAAAAAGCAGATGCCTTCTGTTGCACAGGATCATTTTGTGGTGAGGAAAGATATTTTCGAGAACTGCCTGGTGCTTTATGCCATTGACGACTGGAACAGGCAGCTGGAAAAGATCAGAAAGAAAATAAATCCTTACAACCGCGAGCATAACATGTTCCTCAGGAACTTTTTCAAGGGAACTGCCGAGCTCACCCTCGACAATAATAACCGTATGCTGATTCCAAAAAGACTGATGGATCTGATCGGGGTGGAAAGGGATGTAGTTCTTGCCGGACAGGACGGAAGAATTGAGATCTGGCCGGCATCGGTTTATGAAACAATCGGGATGCCGTCTGAAGATTTTGGCGATCTGGCTGAAAAGCTGATGGGCGGAAATATAAATGAGCCTTTGGAATAATGTTTTATCACGTGCCTGCTTTGCTCGAAGAGAGTGTCAGGGGACTAAACATCCGCCCTGATGGGATTTATGTTGATGTCACTTTCGGAGGGGGAGGCCATTCATTGGAGATATTGAAGAGGCTTAAGAAAGGGAAGCTTATTGCTTTCGACCAGGACGAAGATGCCATTCAGAACGTTCCCAAAGACAAAAAACTTATCTTCCTTAACCAGAATTTCAGATTTCTGAAGAACAATTTGAAATTCAACGGGATAGATTCGATCGACGGGCTCATTGCCGATCTGGGTGTTTCATTTCATCAGTTCGATGAACCGGAAAGAGGATTCACATTCCGCCAGGATGTGCCGCTCGACATGAGAATGAACAAGAAGGGTTCGGTAACTGCAGCTAATCTCCTAAAAACTCTCGATGAAGTTTCACTGGCAAAGATACTGTACGATTACGGCGAGCTTGTGAATTCGAGGCGGATTGCAAGGGAAATAGTCGCAGCAAGAGCCGTGAAGCCCCTGACTACGGTAAGCGATATGATAAACGCAATAGGAAAGCTTGCCCCACCAAGGCAGGAACATAAATTCTATGCAAGGGTATTTCAGGCTCTAAGGATTTCAGTCAATCATGAGATAGATTACCTCAGGGAAATGCTTGAACAGGCCCTTGAACTGCTGAATAAGGATGGACGGCTGGTAGTCATCACCTATCATTCGCTTGAGGACAGGGTTGTAAAGAATTTCATGAGGACCGGAAATTTTGATGGTGAGGAGAAGAAGGATTTCTACGGGAACCTTATAGCTCCATTCAGGATCATCAACAAAAAGGGCACTGTGCCCGATGAAACTGAAATAGAAGATAACAAGAGGGCAAGGAGTGCAAGACTGAGAATCGCGGAAAAGATCTGAAAATGGCAGAACCGAAGGAAGGGAAACCAAAACAGGGCAAACCGGCAGGTTTCTGGAAGGAACTGATGAGCGGAATAATATTCTCCGATGTGATCGTTCTTAAAAACCTCTGGTTCATAATCTTTCTGACGCTCCTGGGTGCAATTTATATTGGCAACCGGTTTCATGCCGAAAAGGTAACCCGCGAAAGCTCAAGGCTCACGAGGGAAGTCAGGGACCTGAAGGCTGAAGCTCTTTCAACATCAGCCGACCTGATGTATGTAAGTAAGCAGTCGGAGGTTTACAGGATGGTCCGCGAGAAGGGATTGGGACTTGAAGAACTTAAAACACCGCCTTACAGGCTATTGGTCGATAAATAGAATAGGAATGGCAGTCAGGGACGAAATAGTATTCAGGAGCGGCATCGTTTACATTGCAATGATAATTTGTGCAATAGCGCTTATCGTTCAGATATTTGTCCTTCAGTATGTTCAGAGGGGCAAATGGTCAGCTATGAGCGAGAAGTACGTCTTCAAGACTGCCGAGTTGCCGGCCAACAGGGGAGATATCCTTGCACACGACGGACGACTGCTTGCCAGCTCGGTTCCCTATTATTCAATTTATATGGACACCCGGAGTAGCGGGATGTCGGCCGAAACCTGGTCGAACGGAATAAACGGCTTGTGCGAAGGCCTTTCGAGGCTCTGCGGAATAAGGTCAGCTTCAGGATGGAAATCTGTGATAACTGAAGCAAGAAAAAGGGGAGACAGGTATTTCCTTATCAAGAAAAAAGTCGACTATGCCACCCTCAGGAAGCTGAAGGAGCTGCCGGTTTTCAGGGAGGGCCAGTACAGGGGTGGCCTTGTTGCACAGCCGGAGAACGAAAGGATACTTCCACATAATGAACTTGCTGCCAGAACGATCGGCTATCTGAACCAGAGCACCGAAGGCACCAGGGTTGGCCTCGAAGGTTCATTCAACAAGGATCTGGCAGGGAAGAACGGGATAGTCGTAAAACAGCGTCTTACCGGCGGCGACTGGATAACTGTCAACGATGGTGAAAGCATTGAGTCGAAGGACGGCAATGATATAGTGACCACCATTGATGTCGAGCTTCAGGATGTCGCATCAACGGCGCTTGAGAATCAACTCAGAAAACACAATGCTCATCATGGCTGTGCCGTGCTGATGGAAGTTGCCACAGGTGATGTAAGGGCCATTGCCAACCTCGAGCGTGCTAGCGACGGAAGCTACCATGAAACATATAATTATGCAATTGCCGAAAGCACCGAGCCGGGATCGACTTTTAAGCTGGCGTCACTTATGGCCGCAATTGAGGACGGCGTAATTGATACAGGCGATATTGTCGACACAGGGAACGGGACGATTAAATATTACAACAAGATCGTCCGTGACACAAAGGAGGGAGGGTATGGAAAAATTTCAGTAAAGGAGGTCTTCGAAAACTCCTCCAACGTCGGTACATCAATAATAATAAACGAGAATTACAGGAATAATCCAAAGGCTTTTGTAAACAGGCTTTATGCAATGAAGCTTAACAAGGCTCTCGACCTTCAGATCAAGGGTGAAGGCGAGCCGCTGATAAGATACCCGGGCGATAAGCTCTGGTCAGGACTCTCATTGCCAATGATGTCATATGGCTATGAGGTACAGATGACACCCCTGCAGATCCTCACATTCTATAATGCCGTTGCAAACGATGGTAAAATGATGCGTCCCAGATTCGTGACCCGTATACTGAGGAACGGATCAGTAGTTAAAAGCTATGGCACCGACGTAATAATCAACTCGATTGCTTCAAGGAACACAATAAGGAAAGCAAAGGCAATGATGGAGGGAGTTGTTGAGCGTGGAACGGCAACCAACCTGAAAAACTCAAATTACAAAATTGCAGGCAAGACCGGCACGGCCCAGATCGCATATGATAAGCGCGGGTACCGCCAGGGTCCAAGGATGTCGTACCAGGCTTCGTTCGTGGGCTACTTCCCTGCCGGGAATCCTCTTTATTCCTGCATCGTGGTCGTCAATGCCCCTTCAAACGGGGTTTATTACGGGAACGTGGTTGCAGGTTCGGTTTTCAAGGAAATATCCGACAAGGTTTATGCAACCACTTTCTACCAGGATTACAAGGCAGAAAACAGGGAGGAAAAGGATACAGAACCGGTTGCTCCGGAAGCAGGCAACGGTTTAAGGGCTGATATAAACGAAGTACTGGGTGAGCTCGATGTCAGATATAAAAAGAGTTCAAAGGAAGAGTGGGTTGCCACACGCGAGAACGGAGACACCATAAGGCTTGTCGGGGTTCAGGTGAAAGACGGGCTTGTTCCTGATGTCAGGGGCATGAGCCTCAGGGATGCGGTTTTTCTTCTCGAAAACGCCGGTCTGAGGGTAAGATACAGCGGTAAGGGAAGGGTTTTGAGACAATCGCCGCAACACGGAGCAAGAGCTTATGAAGGAAGTGTCGTTTCACTCGATATGAATATGTGATTTGCCATGATGCAGATAAATGATTTAATAAGGAACATAGAAGTGATCTCACTTACCGGGAAGAAGGATCCGGTCATCGGAAGCATTGAATTTGATTCACGAAAGGTTACCCCGGAGACACTCTTTGTGGCTGTCAGGGGTACCAGAAGCGACGGTCATGATTTTATCGCGAAAGCTGTCGAATTGGGTGCTTCGGCAGTTATCTGTGAAGTTCTTCCTGAAAAAGCAGATGAAAAGGTCTGCTGGATAAAAACAGATGATTCTGCAAAGGCTCTCGGTATAGTCGCCTCGGAATTTTTCGGTAATCCTTCCTCTCTGCTGAAGCTTACCGGGGTAACGGGAACAAATGGCAAAACAACTATTGCAACCCTCCTTTACAGGATGTTCACAAGGCTCGGATACAAGTGCGGACTCTTCTCCACGGTATGTAATTACATTGTAATTACAGAGCTCCCGGCCACCCACACCACCCCTGATCCGGTCGAACTTAACAGGAGTCTTGCCTCAATGGTTGAGGCAGGATGCGACTATGCATTCATGGAGGTCAGCTCCCATGCAGTGGATCAGAAACGGATCGCGGGATTGAAATTTACCGGAGGGATCTTTACAAACCTTACGCACGATCATCTCGATTATCACAAAACATTCGACAATTACCTCAACGCCAAGAAAAGCTTTTTCAATTCTCTTCCGCCTGAAGCTTTTGCACTTGTGAACCTGGATGACAGGAACGGGAAGGTGATGATCCAGAATTGCAAAGCCAGGAAATATACCTTTTCGACAAAGGGGATTGCTGATTTCCGCTGCAATGTAATTGAACAGGACTTCAGCGGGATGGACCTGAGGATACAGGGAGAGGAGCTATGGACAAGGTTTATAGGGGACTATAATGCATCGAACCTGATTGCCGTCTTTGCCGCTTCAGAGCTCCTTGGCGGATCCAGGAAGGAAATACTGACTATTATGAGCGATCTCCGGTCGGTCCCGGGAAGACTCGAAGCGGTTGAGGGTCCGGGCGGAATAGCCGGTATTGTCGATTATGCCCATACGCCCGATGCACTGCTCAATGTAATATCAACAATCAATAAGATAAGAGCTGATGGGAAGCAATTAATAACAGTTGTCGGGGCAGGTGGTGACAGGGACCGGACAAAGAGGCCAGAAATGGCTGCGATATCTGCAGAAGGAAGTACAAAGGTAATCCTTACATCAGATAACCCGAGGACCGAAGATCCTGAAAAAATACTCGACGATATGGAAGCGGGGATCACCCCTGAGGTCAGAAGGAAAGTGCTCAGGATCTGCAACAGGAGGGAAGCGATAAGGGCCGCCGTTATGCTTGCAGGTCAGGGCGATATTGTGCTTGTCGCCGGGAAGGGACATGAAAATTATCAGGAGGTCAATGGAATAAAACATCACTTCGACGACAGGGAGGAACTGAAGGCTGCCCTGATGCTGAAAAATACCAAATAGGGAATGCTCTATTATCTTTTCAAATATCTCGATGAGCTTAATGTCCCGGGGGCAGGTGTATTCAATTACATCTCCTTTAGATCGGCAGCAGCGGTGATAACTTCGCTTATCATCTCAATGCTTATTGGCAAAAAGATAATAAGATACCTTCAGATTAAGCAGGTCGGGGAAGTTGTAAGGGATCTGGGACTTGAAGGGCAGTATCAGAAAAGAGGAACACCGTCAATGGGAGGGATCATAATACTGGCCTCAATAGTGATACCGGTCCTTTTGTTTGCGAAGCTCGACAATATCTATATCATTCTTATGCTTCTGACCACATTGTGGCTCGGATTCATCGGATTTGTGGATGATTACATAAAGGTATTCAGAAAGAATAAGGAGGGACTGGCGGCACGCTCAAAATTACTGGGCCAGATCATACTTGGTCTTATAGTTGGTGTAACGCTTTTCTTCAGCAAGGATGTCATTATAATAGAGAAGGTCCCAATTGCTGATCTTACCTCGCGTGAGACAATAGAGCTAATTGATCCCGACAACCCTTATTATGGTGACGGTCAGATATCGATGGAGCACAAGTCAACAAAAACCACAATCCCGTTTGTAAAGAACAACGAATTCGACTATGCATGGCTTGTGGCATTCATACCTGAAAAGTACAGGCAGGTCTTTACCTTGCTTGTTTTTATAGTGATTGTCATTTTCATTGTTACTGCAGTTTCAAACGGAGCCAACCTCACCGACGGGCTCGATGGCCTGGCAACAGGCACATCGGCAATTGTGGGGACAGCGCTTGCAATACTGGCTTATGTTTCGAGTAATATCATATATGCCAATTACTTGAGTATTATGTATATACCGAACACCGAAGAGCTTGTCATCTTTGCGGCGGCATTTATCGGAGCCACTATCGGATTCCTGTGGTATAACTCATATCCCGCACAGGTATTTATGGGTGATACAGGCAGTCTTGCACTTGGAGGCATAATAGCAGTTTTTGCAATAATAATCAGGAAGGAACTTCTTATCCCGATACTTTGCGGCGTTTTCCTTGTCGAGAATTTATCGGTTGTAATACAGGTTTCCCATTTCAAAAGGACGAAAAGAAAATACGGGACAGGGCGGAGGGTTTTCCTGATGGCCCCGCTTCATCATCATTTTCAGAAGAAAGGATACCCGGAACCAAAAATAGTCACAAGGTTCTGGATAGTGGCAATAATTCTTGCCGTAATAAGTATTGTGACGCTCAAGATAAGGTAGCTGTATGAAGAAAATTGTAATACTGGGAGCAGGCGAAAGCGGGGTGGGATCAGCAATTCTTGCAAAAGGGAAAGGCTTCGATGTCTTTGTCTCCGACAAGGGGGATGTGAAGCAGAAATACAGGGATTTGCTCGAACAGCACGGTATCAGGTGGGAGGAAGGAAAACATACCGGGAGCGATATATTCTCTGCCTTTGAAGTGATCAAAAGTCCGGGTGTCCGTGAGGATGCTCCCATTGTTATTCAGCTTCGCGAAAAAGGGATTCCGGTAATATCAGAGATTGAATTTGCGGGAAGGTATGCAGAAGGAACAAAGATATGTGTCACAGGAAGCAACGGTAAAACAACAGTCACCAATCTTATTTATCACATCCTTGAAAAAGCAGGAAAAAAAGCTGCCATGACAGGGAATGTTGGTAACAGTTTCGCCATGGCAGTCGCTGAGGGGGGCTATGATTATTATGTTATTGAGCTAAGCAGTTTCCAGCTCGACGATATGTATTCATTCAAGGCAGATATTGCCGTCCTTATGAACATAACACCCGACCACCTCGACAGGTACGATCATAAGTTACAGAACTATATAGATTCCAAATTCAGGATAACCCAAAACCAGACAAAATCGGAATTCCTTATTTACTGGGCCGACGATCCCGTAATTAAAAGCGAGCTGGCGAAGAAAGAATACGGGATGACCCTTCTGCCTTTTTCTGCTGACACGATTGAAGGCATGACTGCCTTTATCGAAAACAACGACTTGATTATTGATTACCATACTAAAACCAACCTTATGACCATTCATGATTTGGCATTAAAGGGCCGGCACAACATTTTCAATTCTATGGCGGCAGCGATTGCAGGTAAAGTACTGACTATCAGAAAGGAGACTATTAGGGAGAGTCTTGCCGATTTTCAGGGAGTTGAGCACCGGCTTGAACCGGTGATCACAGTCTGCGGGATCAACTTTATAAATGATTCGAAGGGCACCAATGTCAATTCAACCTGGTATGCCCTAGAATGCATGGAGACTGATGTGGTATGGATCGCAGGGGGAATAGATAAGGGGAATGATTATTCCGAGCTTTTCAATGTGGTGAAGCAGAAAGTGATAGCGATAGTCTGTCTTGGAAAGGACAACAGGAAGATCGTCGAGTCATTCAGGGAGCTTGTGCCCACAATTGTTGAAACCTCATCGATGGTTGAGGCTGTAAGATCATCGTACTACCTGGCAAAGAAGGGGCAGACAGTGCTTTTATCCCCGGCATGCGCAAGCTTTGACCTGTTCAATAATTATGAGGACAGGGGACGCCAGTTCAAGCAGGCTGTAAGAAATCTGTAAAATTTCATTAAAAATGCAACAGGGCAAGCTCACGAAAACATTCAAGGGCGACAGGGTCATCTGGGCGCTGGTGGTAGTCTTTATGATCTACTCACTGCTTGCCGTGTATAGCTCTTCGGTGAGCGTTGCATACCTCAAACATGGAGGTAACACGACATATTTCCTGAGAAGTCAGCTGATAATCCTTGCACTGAGCCTTGTAATTATTGTGCTTGTGCACTACCTCCCATACAGGATATATTACCGTCTCGCCGGTATTTTGCTCCTGACTTCAATTGGAATGCTTGCACTGACATTTGTGATAGGCGACAGGGTAAACGATGCTGTGAGAGCGATTTATATTCCGGGAGTGGGCAGGATCCAGTCTTCTGATATTGCCAAACTTGCACTTGTGATCTACCTGGCCAGGGTGCTGGGTCAATTCAAGGATAAGCTCAATGACTTCATGCTGGTTACAAAATATATGATGGTACCGGTGGTGGTAGTCAGTGGACTCATAATGCCTGAGAACCTTTCGACAGCAGTGATGGTTTTTGGTATCAGCCTGATAATAATGTATATAGGACGCGTTCCAGTCAGGTTCCTGCTCTCATTCCTGGGTATTGCCGTCGTAGGGGCTTTGATAATTGCGGCAGTGCTCCTTTTAGTTTCGGATGATAACCGGGTAAAAACATGGGAAAGAAGGCTTTTGACCCACTTTTCAGGTAAGGTTGATGACGATGCAAATTATCAGTCGAACCAGGCTAAAATTGCAATCTCAACCGGCGGCATGTTCGGGAAGGCACCAGGAAAAAGCACACAGAGGAATATGCTCCCGCAGTCGAATTCTGATTTCATTTTCGCAATAATAATTGAAGAATACGGATTGCTTTTCGGAGCGATCCCCCTGATCCTTGCCTATATGGTACTGCTGTTCCGGGGGATCACTATAGTTAAGAAATGCGATGCGGCCTTCCCTGCGTATCTGGTCATCGGACTTGTTGTGATGATAACGGTGCAGGCCATGATCAACATGCTCGTTTCTGTCGGGATCTTTCCCGTTACGGGCCAGACGCTGCCAATGGTAAGCTGGGGGAGGACCTCTGTGCTGGTAATGAGCTTTTCGATCGGGGCGATTCTGAGCGTAAGCAGGGTTGCCAATGCCAGGCTGAGGAAGGAAGAGCTTCCTGAAGAGGAAAAAACAGATGAAGGAGAAAAGATATATGAATCTGCAAAGGCATAAGCGGGTTATAATTAGCGGCGGAGGGACCGGAGGACACGTTTTTCCGGCTATCTCCATTGCAAATGCCTTGCGGAAGATTGATAAGGATATTGAAATTCTTTTTGTGGGGGCTGAAGGGAGGTTGGAAATGGAAAAGGTGCCGGCAGCAGGATACAGGATAATAGGATTGCCAGTTGCAGGGATCAGCCGGAAAAATATCCTTAGAAATTTTTCGGTTTTCTTAAGACTTCTCAAAAGTCTCCGGCTTGCAGGAAAAACTTTAAGGGAATTCAAACCAGATGTCGCTGTCGGAGTGGGGGGATATGCAAGCGGTCCGGTCCTTAAACAGGCAGGAAGAATGGGGATCCCGATTCTTATTCAGGAACAAAACAGTTATGCAGGGGTAACCAACAGGCTGCTTGCAAAAAAGGCCTCTGCAATCTGCGTGGCCTATGATGGAATGGGAAAGTACTTTCCTGCAGAAAAAATAATCAAGACAGGGAATCCGGTGCGTCATAATTTCGAAAACCTGGAACTGATCCGGGATGAGGCCCTTAAGTTTTTCAACCTGAAAAGTGAGTTGCCAGTTATCCTGATTCTCGGAGGATCGCTTGGGGCAGGAACCATAAACAAATACCTCTCAGATAACATTGATACATTAAGGAATTCTGACTGTCAGTGGTTATGGCAGACAGGGAAATACTACTATGATGATATAATGAAACTTGCTCAGGACCGGACAGGAGGTAAAGTTTCTATTCACGCCTTTATCGACAGGATGGATCTTGCATTTTCGGCGGCCGGTATTATAATCTCCAGGGCAGGTGCCGGTACGATTTCAGAACTTTGCCTTGTCGGAAAGCCTGTAATTCTTGTCCCGTCACCAAATGTCGCTGAGGACCATCAGACAAAAAATGCAATGGCCCTTGTCGAAAAGGATGCAGCAATTATGATATCGGATGAGAATGTTGCAAAATTGCTTGTCAGCGAGGCAATTAAGCTGGCTTCAGATAACCGGAGGAAGAAAACTTTATCAGAAAACATTGCCGGAATGGCTGAAAGGGAAGCTGACATCAGGATAGCAAGGGAAGTGCTTAAGCTTATTGAAAATGATTGAGCTGAAGAACATAGAAGGGATCTATTTTGTTGGTATCGGAGGTATCGGCATGAGCGCACTTGCGCTTTACTTTGAGCAGGGCGGCTTTCTTATTGCGGGCTACGACAGATCGGAATCTGTCATTACAAGGTCTTTGACGGAGAAGGGATGCATAATCTCATATGAGGATACCCTGAAAAGCCTTCCTCCGCTGTTCGGAATGGTCGCAAACAAAGAGCGGGTTATTATCGTATATACCCCGGCCGTTCCGCCTGAAAATCATATTATTTCATTCTTCAGGAAGAACAGGTACAGGATCTATAAACGATCTGAAATCCTTGGTGAAATATCATCATCGGCTGATACACTGGCTATTGCAGGCACACACGGCAAAACGACGGTTTCAACAATGACCGCACATCTTCTCAAGCAGTCGCATGTCGATTGCTCGGCATTCCTTGGCGGCATATCAAAGAATTACAACACAAACCTTCTGACCGGTGAGGGGAATTATATCGTGATGGAAGCTGATGAATTCGACCGGTCGTTCCACAGGCTTCATCCACTGATGGCAGTCGTTACCTCAGTCGATGCCGATCACCTTGATATCTATGGTGATCATCTGACTATGATAAAAGCCTACAACGAATTCTGTTCGAAGATCAGGCCGGGAGGCAGATTGTTCATAAATTTCAGGATAAGGGATAAGATAAGCATACCGGACGGAGTAACCTGTTACACCTATGGTTCGGAGCAGGGATCAGATTACAGGTATTCTGAAGTCAGGCACCTCACTGATTACTATAGCTTCAACCTTCAGACGCCTGACGGAGTGATAAGTGAACTGCACTTTTCCTTTCCAGGGATAATAAATATTGAGAACCTTACTGCTGCAATAGCGGTTGCACTTAATTGCGGAGTGACTGAAGAGGAGATCCGGAAGGCTGTAATTCTTTTCCAGGGTGTCAGGCGGCGGTTTGATATCAGGGTAAATCTGCCTGGGCTCGCATATATTGATGATTACGCGCATCATCCTGAAGAGATAAGGGCATGCGTGACATCGGTGAGGGAATTTTTTGCCGGAAGAAAAGTGACAGGAATTTTCCAGCCTCACCTTTATTCGCGGACGCGTGATCATGCTGACGGCTTTGCGGAAATCCTTGATGAACTTGATGAGGCAATTCTGCTGCCTGTGTATCCTGCCCGCGAAAAACCGATCCCAGGTGTCGATTCCGGGATGATATTCAGCCGCATGAAATCGGGCATGAAGAAAATGATGGTACCGGAAGATATTCCGGGAAGCCTCGATCCGGATAAGATTGACGTGCTCGTTACAATAGGAGCCGGTGATATTGACAGGCTCGTGGCTCCGATCGAACAAAAGCTTAAAAACAGCAGGGTAAAATGAGAAGGATAGTACGGATATTATTGCTTGTTCCATCATTATACCTTGTGATAATGCCGGTTTATTATTCTCAGTGGCACAATTCGAAACCATGCAGGAAGATTGAGATCACAATTTTAGATTCTTCTGAGTATCATTTTGTTACAAAAAATGACATTCAGAATACAATTTTAAAAAATAACGGAAATATCGTCGGCAAACCTCTCAGGGAAATCAAACTGGATGAGATTGAGAATACGATGAGCAGATACAGGGAACTGAAGACATCGGAAGTATTCATTTCGATCGACGGTGTTCTCCATATAACAGGGGACCAGCGAACACCAATCATGAGGGTGATGGCAAACAACGGGGGTGATTACTACATCGACGATGAGGGAGTTGTCATAAGGAGAAGAAACCTTTACACACCGCGTCTTCACATTGTAGGCGGTAATATCAATATAAGCCAGGCAATGCTTGACGGGGTCAGTGTTCTTGACACAAGTATTAAGAACTCGATATTGAAGGATATCTATTACCTGGTGAATTATATCAACAGGGATGATTTCTGGTCGGCCCAGATCGATCAGATCTTTGTCGACAGGAATGATGAGATCGATCTTATACCGAGGGTTGGGAACCATGTGATCCATCTTGGCAGTTCAGATGATTTCGAGGAAAAACTCGGGAATCTTGAAGTGTTTTACGATAAAGTCCTCCCTGAGATGGGCTGGAACAGGTATTCAAGCATAAACCTTGCATTCCGGGACCAGATCGTATGCAAACGCAGATAAAAAGAAAACCATATTTCAGACTATGAATAAAAAGGAACAGTATGTAGCAGCAATCGACATTGGAACCACAAAAATTGTGACCATTGTCGGAAAGAAAAACGAGAACGGCAAAATCGAGATTCTCGGGATCAGCAAAGCTCCTTCAACAGGTGTAAGAAGAGGAGTAGTTCAGAATATTGAGGAAACAGTGAATGCCATTCAGGCCACCGTTGATGATGTCCAGAAATTGTCAGGCATTGTTTTTCAGGAGGTGTTTGTCGGAATTGCCGGTCAGCATATCAGGAGCATCAAGACCCGCGGTTCGAAGATGCGCGATAATTACGATGATGAAATAAAAAAGGAGGAGGTCTTCAACCTGATAGAGGACATGTACAAAATACATGTTGAAATGGGAGAGGAGATAATCCATGTTATCCCCCAGGTCTTTATCATCGATAATGAACCTGGCATAAAGAATCCGATCGGTATTGCCGGCCACCAGCTGGAGGCCAATTTTCACATTGTGATCGGACGTGTTGCTGCGGCAAAGAACATTGAGAGATGCATACAAAGAGCCGACCTGAACCTGAAGGATCTGATTCTTGAGCCGCTTGCGTCTGCTGATGCCGTTCTGACTGACGATGAAAAGGAAGCAGGTGTCGTGCTTGTAGATATCGGAGGCGGTACGACCGACCTGGCAGTCTATTATGATAACATTATCAGGCACACTGCCGTCATCCCGTTCGGCGGCAATGTAATAACAAAGGATATCAAGGAAGGCTGCGCCATTCTCGAACGCCATGCCGAACAGCTGAAGATCCAGTATGGTTCGGCACTTCGCGATATAGCCCCCGAAGACAAGGTTGTTGCTATTCCCGGAATAAGCGGCAGGAACCCAAAGGAGATCTCTTTCAGGAGCCTGTCAGGTATCATCCAATGGAGGATGGAGGAGATAATCGATATTGTGAATTTTGAGATACAGAATTCAGGTTATGCCGACAAGCTTGCTGCAGGAATGGTAATAACAGGCGGAGGTGCAATGCTCAAGCATTTACCGCAACTCATGAATTTCAAAACCGCAATGGATGTAAGGATAGGCTATCCGAACGAGCATTTGGCCGGCAACGGGCGGGATGAGATTAACCAGCCAATGTATGCAACAGCCGTGGGCCTTATTATCAGGGGATTTGACCACCTTATGACGTATAAAAAATCATTCCAGGCAGGATCGAAAGATGATTATGTAAAGACTAAAAAGCCTGTTGCTGAAAAGGTTGAAAGCCATGTTACGGAAGAACCGGAACCGGAACCGGTAAGCCTCACGGCTGAAAAAGTGCCAATTACCGATAAGATCAGACTGATGATCACGAAAATGTTTGAGGTTGAGGATCAGAGTATAAACTAGATGAAAATCTTGTTTGACCGTATGCGAAACAGTGTTCATAAACAATTAAATAATAAAATTATGACAGATGATATAATGAATTTTGACCTTCCTGTTGAAAGGTCATCGATTATAAAGGTTGTCGGAATTGGCGGGGGTGGTAACAATGCCGTTAATCATATGTATGAAAAAGGCATCAAGGATGTGAACTTTGTGGTTTGCAATACTGATAATCAGGCCCTTACCCGCAGTCAGGTACCAATAAAGGTACAGCTCGGAGCTTCAATAACGGAAGGCCGTGGTGCCGGCAGCAAGCCGGAGGTAGGACGTCAGGCTGCCCTTGAGAACATAAAGGAGGTGATGGATGCCATTTCGGGTAATACCAAGATGGTGTTCCTGACAACAGGAATGGGTGGTGGCACCGGAACCGGTGCGATCCCTGTGATAGCCAAGGCATGCAAGGATGAAGGACTTCTTACAATAGCAGTCGTGACGATCCCCTTTAAATCAGAAGGCAAGGTCAGAATAAGCTATGCTATTGAAGGAATAACCCAGCTAAGCGAATTTGTCGATTCACTCCTTGTAATCAATAATGAAAAGCTCAGGGAGATATACGGCGACCAGGGTGTATCGACCGCCTTTGCAAAGGCTGACGATATACTCACTACTGCCGTGAAGGGAATTGCTGAAATAATTACAGTGGCAGGCTATATAAATGTTGATTTTGCAGATGTCGAGACCGTAATGAGAGAATCAGGAGTTGCAATAATGGGAACCGGAATGGCTTCCGGTGAAGGCAGGGCACTGAAAGCAATAGAAAATGCTCTTTCCTCACCTCTTCTGAATTCAAATGATATTACGGGGGCTAAAAGCATTCTTTTAAATATTATTTCGGGGAAGGATTCCAACGAACTTACAATGGATGAACTTGGAGAGATAACCGATTATGTGTATGAAGCATCATCCGAGGAGGCGCTTATTATAAGGGGATTATCACAGGATACGGCGCTCGGGGAGAATATCAGCGTCACTGTAATTGCTACCGGATTTCCGTCGAACAGCATACTGACGCCTTACAAAAAGCCAAAACCGCGGAAAGTCGAATTGCTTACCGAGCAGAATCCTGTTCCGGCCCATATAATTCCTGACAAGGGAGACGGTTCATTTTCAGTGCACCAGAAATCTCAAAAATCATTGATCTCAAATATTGACGGGGATGAGCAGGGTAAGCTTGACTTCGATCCTGACAGCTTCGGAGAGGTTACTGAGCTCCGGGGCATTAAGGAGCAGGATGACTTCGGTGAAAAGGAAGATCATAAGACAACCCTTCAGAAGGTGAAGCACATGCAGAACTTTTTCAGGAAGGAGGGCCTGTCGAACAAAATAATCAAGGATAATATTGAGGCCTTCGAGGATGTTCCGGCATAT
Organism: Bacteroidales bacterium; assembly: GCA_036848255.1. GTDB lineage: Bacteria > Bacteroidota > Bacteroidia > Bacteroidales > VadinHA17 > LD21. The sequence continues at coordinate 15,471 of DAIUKI010000007.1, forward strand.
GTAAGGAGGAACATGTCTGTGGACTCGAAGGAAAAGGCGAATGACAGTAAGGTGTCAAAATTCACCCTTTCGACCGGTGACGACGAGGAGCCGGTACTCAGGGAGAATAATGCATACCTTAACGATAATGTCGATTAGGAAAAAGTCTGACAAATATGGTTTTTGTTGGGGTAGGGGCGTTGCATGCAACGCCCCTACTATATCACTACAATATATGTTTCATAATTCCTATCTTTGCCGCTGATGAGGCGAAACATTGCGATATTACTTATTATTGGCTTTTCGTCGGGTCTATTTGCCCAGAAGCAGGATACCTTAAAACCCAGAATCATTGAAATGTGGAACCTCTCTCAGGATTTCACGGAAGAGGTCAAAATCCCGTTTGACACTCTCTTTTCACTTTTTCACCAGTACAGGCTGGCTGACAAATTCTCACCCCTTAATGCCACCCTTGGCAGTTACGGCCTTCCTTTCTACCAGATAAACTTTTTCGACAGGGTCACCGATCCCGATAAATTCCTGTATAATTACTACTACCCGATGATGTACCAGCCTGAAAAGTACCTCTTTATGAATACCCAGATACCGTTCACAGAAATGGTCTGGACCCTGGGCGGGCCCCGTGAAATGGCAGAACAGACATTCAGGGTCAGGCATTCACAGAATGTGAACAGGAAACTTAATTTCGGACTGATTTATGATATTGTTTACAATCTTGGACAATACAGCTACCAGAGGGCCGATGACAAGAACTTCACTTTTTATGGATCATACAGGGGAGACAGATACAAATCCTATCTTGCAGCCGGGTTGAACAACCTGACCACTAACGAAAATGGGGGCATAGTGGATGCAAGCCAGCTTGAAAGCCTTGAAACCGAAAATGTGGCAGTAAAACTGGGTGGCCTGGATAAGGCAAAAAGTTACCTGAAAAACAGGAATCTTATGCTTGTTCAGCGTTACACCGTAGGTGGAAGAAGACCGGTTTTAACCGACAGCACAAAAACTGAAGATGAGAAATCATTCCGGTTGAGCGGCACTTTTTCACATATATTCATCCTTGACGGAAACAGACGGACATATTCCGATAATGATCCCTTATCAGGATTTTATGCAGCGGTTTATACAGACTCCACCCAAACCTTCGACTCCCTTTCTGCAAGAAGTATAAAGAACACGATCAGGTTTGATTTCGCTACAGATGAGACCCGAAAATTCAGGCTTGGCGGGGGAGTCGGAATAAGGAATGAACTGCTGAAATACAGCCAGATAGTACCAACTCACGACACCCTTCTGGCTGATACATCCATCTGGCGGAAAAGCAACAACATCCTTATCGGGAAGCTTTACAACAACATCGGTGACAAGTTCTACTGGATGGCCACGGGAGAACTGTTCCTGAGTGGTTACAGGTTCGGCGATTTCAACCTTAACGGAATTATATCCAAATCGTTCAGTTGGAAAAAGGGACCAGCCTCGTGGAAAATAACCGGTTCTGTTGCCAGCCGACAGCCTTCATTCTGGTATGAACGGTGGGGGAGCAACCACTTTGAATGGCTCAACAACCTGAATAAGGAATTCAGGATCGACCTCAGTACGAGCTTCTCATTTCCGGCCCGCAATATGGAATTAAGGTTCAATTATGCCATGATCGACAATTATACCGATTTCGATACCCTGGCGATGCCCGACCAGCATACGGGAGGGCTTTCAGTCGCATCACTGTATGCAAAAAAGGAACTCAGAGCCTGGAAATTCCATCTTTCAACCGATCTGCTGATTCAGAAGAGCAGCAATGATGAAGTGCTTGATCTTCCGCTTGTAGCAGTAAAGACTGCAGGTTACTTCGAGCATCTTTTCAATTTCAGAAAAACAAACGGCCAGCTGAATTTCCAGCTGGGAACCGAAGTTCTGTACCATACACCCTATCATCCTTATTCCTACATGCCATCGACCGGAAGATTCTACAGGCAGGATCAGGTGTCGACAGGAAATTATCCCTTTATTAATGTCTTTCTGAATCTCAAGCTCCGGCGAACCAGGATCTTTGTTATGCTCGATCATGTCAACTCCGGATTAATGGGTTATGATTACTTCATGGTCCCGACATATCCGATGAATATCAGGATGTTAAGGTACGGCCTGGCATGGACCTTTTATGATTGATAAAAATGTTGTATCTTTGCCCTCTGTAATAAATAAATTCTTACCAAAAACAGGATTATTTGATAAAAAAACTACTCATTTTTCTGACAATAACCGGGACTCTGTTTTATTCATGTTCCGAAAATCCAGCCAGCAAAAACAAAAAAGATACAACAGCCTTTGATCTTGATTCGATCATTGCACGGGGCAAGCTGGTTGCAGTCACCGATTTTAACTCAACAAACTACTTCCTTTTTAAGGGAGAGACCATGGGATTCCATTATGAACTCCTGGAGGCATTTTCTGATCATCTTGGTGTTGATATTGAGATGATTACAGAAAACAGCATAGAAGATGCCTTCAGACTTCTGAAAAGCGGGCAGGTTGATCTTCTGGCAATGGGATTGGCAGAAACAGAATCGCGAAAGGATGAGATCGGGTTTACGGAAGCCCTGGACAGTACCCGGCAGATTCTTGTTCAGCGAAAGCCCAACAAATGGGAATCGATGACTTCTTCTGAACTGGAGAAAAAACTGGTACGCTACCCGGCCAGCCTGGAAAGCAAAAGTGTCTACGTCCAGAAGGGCTCCTCGCACGCAGATCAACTCCGGCTTCTTTCAAAAGAGATAAACCGGCCGATCACCGTTATAGAAGTGCCATTTGAGGCTGAGGCTCTAATAGAACTTGTTGACAAGGGGGAAATAGATTTTGCCGTTTGTGATGAAAATATTGCATTGGTATATGCCACCTATTTCCCCGGTATTGACATTGCAACGCAATTAAGCAATACGCAAAGCCTTGCCTGGGGTATAAGAAATACCAACTCTGAACTGCTTAAGAAAGAGCTCGATCAGTGGATCGTAAATTTCAGGAAGACCCGGACATTTACCCTTCTTTATTCAAAATACTTTAAAAACCCGCGTTCCAGAACCATAGTGAAAAGCGACTATTATGCGCTTAGCACCGGAAAAGTTTCTCAATGGGACAATCTGATAAAGGTATATAGTGAGACCATAGACTGGGACTGGCGCCTGATTGCGGCCCTGATCTACCAGGAATCGGGATTTGCACCTGATGTGATATCCAGGGTGGGCGCTTACGGACTGATGCAGGTGATGCCAGAAACAGGAAAAAATTTCGGGATTGATATCACTTCTTCACCAGAGAATAATATAAAAGCAGGTGTAAAATTCATCGGTTGGCTGCACAATATTTTTGATCCCATGATTCCTGATAAAAACGAACGGACCAAGTTTATCCTGGCATCCTATAATGCCGGTCCGGGTCATGTTCTGGATGCCATGAAGCTGGCCGGGAAAAATGGTATGGATCCCCATATCTGGGATGACAATGTCGCAGTATGGCTTCAGAAGAAATCAGAACCCAGGTACTATAAAGATCCTGAAGTCAGGTATGGTTATTTCACGGGAAAAGAATCAGTTGCCTTTGTGAGTGAGATTCTCGAACGGTACGAGCATTACAAGAATATGGTGCCGGAGAACAGGGAACCGATTTCATATCTGCACCATGGTACCTCTCACAGATAAATGACCCACTTTAGCGGGAGAGGGGGTTGCCTATTCATAGCGTAATGCTTCGACCGGGTTCCTTGTTGCCGCCCTCCAGCTTTGCCAGCTGACTGTAATCAAAGCTATAGCAAGGGCAATAACGCCGGCAATAGCAAAAATCCACCAGCTGAGCTCTATCCTGTAAGCATAGATCTCCAGCCATTTATTCATAATAAACCAGGCAACCGGAACAGCTATTACAAATGCAATCCCGACCCATTTCACAAAATCTTTATTCAACAGGAACAAAACCTGAAGTATCCTGGCACCATTGGTTTTTCGGATTCCTACCTCTTTGGTTCGCCGTATGATAGCATAAGCGGATAAACCCAACAGCCCCAGACAGGCAATAATTATTGCCAGTATTGAACTCACCAGGAACAATCCGCTGAAACGCTTGTCCGCATCGTATTGTTCATTGTAGAAATCGTCAAGAAAAAAATAGTCAAATGGATTTCCGGGATAATGTGAAGTCCAGAGCTTCTCCAATTCAGGCAAAAGATGATCTATTCCTGTCATATTTACTTTGATAGTATAAAATGTATTTGCCGGCTGATTGAAAAATGCAATTGGGCTGGGTAATTGTTTAAGTGATTGCTGATTAAAATCATTTACTATGGCTTTTATTGTGAGCTCCAATTTGCCTCCCCTAAGGATTTTACCAACAGTGCTTACAGCATCTTCAAAAGCATAATAGGGAAGTGCAGATTCATTTATTATAATTTTCTTTGATTCCTCTTCAATGGATGCCTGATAATTTTCCCCAGCCCGCAAAGTCAGGCCGTAAGTGTCAAAAAAGCGATTATCAATATAGTATACATCAATCCTTTTTTCTGTATTGCGGCCCTCTACAGGGATCCCGAAAACACGTGAATTTTTGATCTCGGTTCCGGGAACATTTGAAGAAGCTGTAATATTGCTTACACCGGACACGGCTAATATTTCATTTTTAAATGATTCGAGGGTTTTCATGTATGATTCATACGTGTTTGCCCTGAGTATTCTCGGACCATCAAGGACTAATAAACCTTCCTTAATAAATCCGAGGTCGTGATTGCGCATAAAATTAATCTGGCGGTAAATTGTGATCGTGCCAATAATAAAAATTATTGAGATAGAGAACTGGAAAACAACAAGATAGTTTTTCAATAGTCTTATCCATCCGGCTTCTGTCGGATTTTTCCCTTTCAAAACAAGGCCGGGAGAAAAACGCGAAATGTAAATCGCCGGGAGCAATCCGGTGAATAATGATCCTGAAACCAGGAGGAGAATAAAGAGAAGCATAACATTAAAGTAGTCGAGCTGTAACGGGCTTTGCATAACCTGTTTGAAGAAAGGAAGCAAAAGGAGAACACCGGTAATGCTGATTATCAATGCCATCAGGTTTAATAATGCCGACTCTGTAAGGAA
>DAIUKI010000008.1:0-20567 GCA_036848255.1 Bacteroidales bacterium
TGATGCATTTAATCAGGTAACTACTCCGACGGGGCAGTTTTATCCTGAAGTTACCAGGGCAATAAACAACAGGATAAATTCAGGAACTCTTGTCTTCAATTACATAGGGCATGGGAATGAGACCAGCCTTGCACATGAGAGAGTAATCACTCCGGATGATATCGACATGTGGCAAAACCTTGAAAAGCTTCCCCTTTTTATAACTGCGACCTGCGAATTCAGCAGGTTTGATGATATCACAAAAAACGGTGCAACAGGTAACATAACCGGGAAACCCTCATCCGGCGAGAAGATCCTGCTCTGCCAAAAAGGCGGGGCAATTGCACTTATGTCGACAACAAGGCTTGTTTATTCAGCGCCTAATTACGCTCTTAACAGAAATATTTTTCAGGCTGCATTTAGCCGCAATCCTGATGGAAATGCACTGCGTCTGGGCGATATAATCAGGATAGCCAAGAACATGTCGGGATACAATACCAATAAACGGATTTTCCTTCTGCTCGGCGATCCGGCAGTGAGACTCTCCTGGCCATGGCATGGCAATGTTATTACAGACTCAATTAACAATGTGCCTGCCACAGAAAATACCGACACTCTTAAGGCATTGTCGGTGATTTCTATAGCCGGTCACATTGAAGACATCTCGGGGAATCAGGCAACTGATTTCAACGGTATTGTTTCCCCGCTGGTCTTCGGAAAGCCTTCACAAATCAGAACCATGGCAAACGATGGGGGACAAAAGATGGATTTTGAGATACAGAATACTGTTCTTTTCAGAGGAAACACAAGGGCAGAAAATGGCAGATTCAGGTTCACATTCATAGTTCCAAGGGATATAGATTATTCGCCGGGTACTGGTAAAATCAGTTATTATGCCTTCAATGAAACAGGGGATATTAACGGCAGTTTCTCCGGGTTGATTACCGGAGGGTTCAGCAATGTTGACAATCATGACACAGAAGGACCAGTTATTAACCTGTACTTCAATGATACACTTTTCCGGAGCGGAGGTATGACCAGCCCCAATCCAAGACTCCTTGCATTGATCAGCGATGACGGAGGGGTAAATATCGCCGGAACCGGAATAGGTCATGATATTACATGCTGGGTCGACGGGGACCGTACAAATTCAGTTATCCTCAACAATTATTTTGAAAACGACTTCGGCAGCTACAGCAAAGGAAGTATAATCTACAATCTTTCAGGACTTGATCCGGGAAGTCACACCATCACTCTAAAAGCCTGGGATAACTACAATAATTCAAATGAAAAGACAATTTCCTTTTTTGTTGAGACCTTTGAGGGATTCATCATCAAAAACCTTCTGAATTATCCCAATCCCTTTTTTAGGGAAACCAGGATCAGTGCCGAACATAACAGGCCCGATGAAATGCTTGATGTAACCATAACAATTTTCAATATGAACGGCGCATTGGTCAGAATATTAAATACCTCCATAGTTGCCACCGGGTACAAGCTTACCCCGATTGAATGGGATGGCATAACATCCGGCGGACAGAGGGCAGGAAAGGGAGTCTATCCATATATGGTCAGAATAACTGCTGGGAATGGTGAAACCTCCACTATTTCAGGCAGAATGATCATTTATTAACAGGTACACAATAAGTCGCCGGAATTTTTGTTTTATATTTGCAAAATCTAATTAGAGGTAAATCAGAATGAAGAGAAAAATTACTCCAGTTATATTATTCTTATTGCTTTTTGCCGGATCCACCGGGCTCTATTCACAGGAACTTAACGCAATTCAAACAGTGGTTCCGTTCCTTACGATAGCTCCCGATTCAAGGGCCGGGGCAATGGGTGACGTGGGCGTTGCTACAACCCCCGACGTTTACAGTCAGCACTGGAATCCGGCCAAATATGCTTTTATGGAGGGTAAAGCAGGTGTGGGAATCTCCTATTCACCATGGTTAAGAAATCTTGTTCCCGATATAAATATTGCATATCTGACTGGCTTTTACAGGATCGACGAAAAGCAGGTAGCAAGTGCAAGCCTTTTATATTCCTCACTTGGCGTTGTTCCCTTCACCAATGAATTTGGAGATCATGAACGCGATTTCAAACCGAATGAGCTGGGTTTTGATTTGGGTTATTCAAGAATTTTTGCCGAACACTTCTCAGGCGGTATAGCGTTCAGATTCATTTATTCCAACCTCACGGGCGGATCATACTCAGGTAATGAAGCCACAAGGCCCGGGATATCTTTTGCCGCTGACATCTCGGGATATTACACAAGGGATGTTACAATGTTCAGCAAAGACGGGGAACTGGCCTTCGGATTGAATTTCTCAAATATCGGATCAAAAATGAGCTATTCCGACGGACAGACGTCTGATTTCATACCTATGAACATGCGGCTTGGGGGATCAGGTACAATTGAACTCGATGAGTTCAATAAACTTTCACTGGCAATTGATTTCAACAAGCTTCTCGTACCAACTCCTCCCATCTATAACAACGATATGGAGATAATTGACGGGAAGGACCCGGATGTATCGGTCCCTGTTGCCATTTTCCAGTCATTCTATGATGCACCTGATGGTTTTAAGGAAGAGATGCGTGAAATTACCTCTTCCATTGGCCTCGAATACTGGTATAACAACCAGTTTGCCCTGAGGGCCGGATACTTCCATGAAAATGAAAGCAAAGGCAACAGGAAATATTTCACTGCCGGCGCAGGTTTCAAATTCAAGGGTTTCACTATCGATTTCTCATACCTGATGCCCACTGTCTCAAATCATCCTCTCGCAAGGACACTCCGTTTCTCGCTTGCATTCGACATTAATGCATTACAGAATAACGGGAATTAAGCAGAATGAATACCAGGATAGGCCAGGGCATTGATTTTCATCGTCTTGAACCAGGTCTTGATTTATGGCTCGGAGGTGTCAGAATCCCCTCTGAACGGGGTTGCGTTGCATATTCTGACGGTGATGTTCTGCTTCATGCTGTCTGTGATGCCCTTCTCGGGGCTGCAGGACTAAGAGATATCGGCTTTCAGTTCCCGGATTCCGATCCGGGTTTCAGGAAGATAGATAGCAAGATACTTCTTGAAAGGACTTATGGATTGATCAGTGAAAAAGGATTCAGTGTTGTGAATGTCGACTGTACTGTATGCCTTGAAAAACCCAAAATTGCTCCGTTTACACCTGATATGAGGGACGTCATTTCAGTCATACTCAAAACTACACCCGACGACATTTCAATAAAAGCCACTACAACTGAAAAGCTTGGCTTCACCGGCCGCGAAGAAGGGATTGTGGCTCTGGTGGTTGTTCTGATACAAAAATCATGACATTCTTAATACCTCTTCAATAAGTTTGTCATCAGCAATATATGGAACCGTAACTTTCAGTCCCGGGGTCCTCTTCATCTCCCTTTCCAATGTGAACATCGCCCCCTCATTCCTGGCCCAGCTTCTTCTGGCGATACCATTGTTGACATCCCAGTGAAGCATCATCCTTAACTTTTTTTCCGCTTCTTCCGATCCGTCAAGAACCATTCCGAAACCACCGTTGATAACCTCTCCCCATCCCACTCCGCCGCCATTATGCAATGAAACCCATGTCGCGCCCCGGAATGAATCGCCTATGACATTCTGTACTGCCATGTCGGCAGTGAATTTTGAGCCATCCCTTATATTCGAAGTTTCCCTGAAAGGTGAGTCAGTGCCTGAGACATCATGATGATCCCTTCCGATAACAACAGGAGCGGAAATAATTCCCCTCCCGATCGCTGAATTAAATGCCACTGCTATGGCCGTCCTTCCTTCGGCATCGGCGTAAAGGATCCTGGCCTGCGAACCCACAATGAGCCTGTTCTTTCCAGCTTCATTTATCCAGCGGATGTTGTCAGACATTTGCAGTTTTATCTCCTGAGGGGAATGAATCATTATTCCTTCAAGTGTTTCAGACGCAATCCTGTCTGTTTTTTCCAGATCTGATGGATCATTTGAACAGCAAACCCATCTGAAAGGGCCAAAACCATAATCAAAGCACATCGGGCCCATAATATCTTCAACATATGACGGATATCTGAACTCACCTTCAGGATTCAGAATATCGGCTCCTGCTCTTGATGCCTCGAGAAGAAATGCATTCCCATAATCAAAGAAATAGGTACCCATAGCAGAATGCCTGTTAATAGCATTAACCTGTCGTCTTAACGATTCTCTTACCAGTTCTTTGAACCGTTCAGGATCAGAGGAGATCATCCGGTTTGATTCGTCAAACGAGATCCCTGCAGGGTAATAACCGCCTGCCCATGGATTATGAAGGCTTGTCTGGTCCGATCCTATATCCACCTTTATATTATTATCGGCTAAATGTTCCCATACATCCACAATATTTCCGGTGTATGCTAGTGAAACTGCACTTTTATCATTTTTAGCTTCGCCAACCCTGGATATCAGCCTATCCATATCCGGGATCACCTCATCAACCCAGCCCTGCGAAAACCTGGTTCCGACAGCCTTTGGATTTATTTCGGCGATCACCGATATTACTCCTGCGATCCGGGCGGCTTTGGGCTGAGCCCCGGACATTCCCCCGAGTCCTGATGAAACGAACAATTTCAGCCCGTCATGCCCTTTATCCCTTTCAATCCTGCGGCATGCATTGAGTATTGTTATAGTTGTGCCATGGACTATTCCCTGCGGACCGATATACATATACGAACCCGCAGTCATCTGTCCGTATTGCGATACGCCCAGCGCATTGAATTTCTCCCAGTGATCCTGGGAAGAATAATTAGGTATTACCATGCCGTTGGTCACAACAAGTCGTGGGGCATCCTTATGAGATGGGAAAAGGCCGAGCGGATGACCCGAATTTACGACCAGGGTTTGTTCATCTGTCATCTCCGACAGATATTTCATTGTCAGCCTGTACTGTGCCCAGTTCTGAAACACGGCCCCGTTGCCGCCGTAGGTGATCAGTTCATGAGGGTGCTGGGCTACCTTTTCATCCAGGTTGTTTGAGATCATCAGCATTATTGCGGCTGCATGCTTTGACCGGTGGGGGAAATCATTGATATGACGGGCTTTTATCTCATAATCCGGACGGAACCGGTACATATAGATCCTCCCTGTATCATGAAACTCACCTGCAAATTCGCCTGCAAGTATCCCATGAAAACGGGGAGGGAAATACCTTAGGGCATTCTTTATAGCAAGCTTTTTTTCCCGGAGGGTAAGAATCTCCTTTCTTTTTGGAGCATGATTCAGGTTAAGATCATATGGTTTGGGATCAGGTAGAATTTCCGGAATACCCTCAGAGATCATTCTTTTAAAATCAACTGTGGTCATATTTCTGCACTGTGATTGATACATACAAAGTTAAGAAACAAAAAGCCACCCTTATGAGGTGGCCCTGATTTCATTGTTAACAATATCTTACAGATGACTCTCATTAATAATCTCATCATCAACAAGGATCCGGCCACAGTATTCGCATACTATAATTTTCTTCCGCGATCTGATGTCAAGCTGTCTCTGGGGAGGTATCTGGTTAAAGCAACCGCCGCATGCATCGCGTTGAACCGGGACCACTGCCAGCCCGTTCCTTGCATTTGACCTTATTCTCTTATAGGCGGTCAGAAGCCGCTCCTCAATCACTGGCTGGATCTTTTCAGACTTCTTGTATAACCCCTCCTCTTCCTTCTGAGTGTCTGATATTATCTCATCGAGTTCAGCCTTCTTGTTTTCAAGGTCCGACTGGCGGTCGGCAACAGTTGCTTCCGATTCAGCAATGACGAGCTTCTTCTCGTCTATCAGGACGGAAAACTCCTTTATTTTCTTGTTGTAAAGCTCAATTTCGAGATTCTGGTATTCAATCTCCTTTGAAAGAGAATCGAACTCCCGGTTATTCCTTACATTCTTCTGCTGATCCTCATATTTTTTGATAAGTGATTCTGACTCGGATATTTCAATATTCTTCTTTGAAACAGCTTTTTCGAGGCTCACAACTTCTTCCCTGAGATTGCCCAGCCTGGTCTCGAGACCTGCTATCTCATCCTCAAGGTCCTGTACCTCAAGAGGCAGTTCACCCCTCAGTGTCTTTATCTTATCTATTTCTGAATCCACAAGTTGAAGTCCGTACAGCGCCCTAAGCCTCTCCTCTACAGATATCTCAGCTTCGTGTGTTTTTGTTTTTTCCATTTTTACAGGTAATTTATCGGATTGGTATTTGTTTCTGAAAACCGGAGTGCAAATTTAGGGAATTTTTTGATAATTAGATCGTATAATATTTCTGTTGAAAATTTTTCAGTTTCGAAATGACCGCAATCTGCCAGCAATATCCTATTATCTGCTTCAAACCAGGTATGATATTTAATGTCACCGGTAACAAACGCATCTGCCTTTACCGCGACAGCCCTGTTCAGCAGCGATGCCCCGGCTCCCCCGCAGAGGGCAACCTTACCGATCATCCTGCCTGTAAGCGCTGAATAACGTGTTCCACGTGCAGCAAACACTGACGAAACAAGATCAAGAAAACCTTTTTCGCTTAAGGGTTCGTCAAGTTCACCGATACAGCCAAGTCCGTAATCGATATTGTCATTCTCAAGCGGATAAAGATCGTATGCAACTTCCTCATAGGGATGAGTTTCGAGAAGAGCGTCTATAATCTTTTGCCTGAGATGAGAAAAAAATACCGTTTCAAACCTGGCCTCTTTCTCAAAGTGCACTTCTCCCTTCTCACCGGCAAAGGGATTTGTCCCCTCTCCTGCCCTGAAGCTTCCTGTCCCGGAGACAATGAATCCGCACTGATCATAATTTCCAATAAATCCTGCCCCGGCATTAAAAACGGCTTCCTTTACCTTTTCAAGATGATCCTCCGGGATAAAGGTCACTAGTTTTATCAGCCTCTCTTTCAATGGCTGTAGGACAGTTACGTTCCGCAATCCGAGCTTCCGGGCCATTCTCCTGCTAACTCCGTCATTCATCATATCGAGGTTTGTATGTGAGGAGTAGACAGCAATATCATTCCTGATTGCCTTTAAAAGTATCCTGCCGGCAGGGTACCGGTCCGTGATCTTCTTTATCCCATTGAATATTAATGGATGATGGGAAATTACAATACCACATCCTTTCTGAATGGCTTCATCAATTACATTCTCTGTAACATCAAGTGTCAGCAGCGCAGAAGCGACTTCCATATCGGGTTGCCCAACCTGAAGTCCTGAGTTATCATATCCCTCCTGGAAAGAGAGTGGAACAGCTGTATCGAGATATGAACTAAGTTCTGAAAGTTTCATGCTAATTATTGTCTCTCAACTCGATGAGAAGGCTCCTTATTTTCTTAAGAGACTCGTTGATCTCAAAAGTATGATCAGCCTCATCCCATTTCCCGGTAAGCTTTTTCTTTACTCCGGCTATTGTCATTCCTTCTTCCTTCAGAAGACGGTGAATGATCATCAGGTTTTTCACATCTGTCGCGGTAAACATTCTGTTGCCCTTCTTGTTTTTCATAGGCTTCAGTATGTCGAACTCATTTTCCCAGAACCTGACCGTGGAAACCGGTACATCAAGTATTCCCGAGACCTCCCCTATAGAGTAATAGAGCTTCTCAATTTTCTTTTCCTTGTAAGGCATGTTGTTTTTAATGTTAGTCAAATGACTGGCCTGTTTTGGAGGCAATCTCGATCATGGTTTCATATTCAGCTGGCGAAAGGTCATTAAAGAAATAGTTTACCGGATCGACATTCTCGCCATTGAGTTTGATTTCGTAGTGAAGATGCGGCGCAATGGACATCCCTGTATTACCGACAAACCCGATAACGTCTCCCCTTCGAACCTTCTGCCCCTGCCTTACATTGAAACTTTCGAGATGAGCATAGGTTGATTTGTAGCCGAACCCGTGATTGACAGTGATATAGTTACCCATTCCTCTTTTGCCCGAGGAGACCGATTCAATCGTACCGTCGCCTGTTGAATATATCTCCGTACCGAGGGGTGCGGTAAAATCCATGCCCGCATGGAATTTGCTTATTTTATAATATGGATGGATCCTTAATCCGAATCCTGAAGCAATCCTTGTCAGGTCCCTGGTTGAAACAGGCATGATTGCCGGTATTGACCTGAGCATTTCTTCCTTTTCCGTGGCAAGTAAAATCAGATCATCGAACGATTTTGACTGAACATATACTTTCTTCCTTATTGCATCAAGCTTTTTTGCAGTTTCTATTACAAGTTTTGAATTATTGAATCCCTCCAGTTCGCTGAACCGGCTTACACCTCCGATTCCGGCCTGACGCTGGGTTGCCAGAACAGGCTCTGCGCCGAAAATAGTCCTGTAAAGATTATCATCTGTTTCCTGAAGGTGTTCAATAACTTTCTCAAGATTGCCCATTTCCCTGTGTATAAGATCATATTGAAGAGACATTTGTTCAATTTCCCTTTTCAGAGCTTTTTCCTTTGGGGTATCAAAAAACAATCCGAACAGAAAATTAAGTACAACGGCAATAGTAATGGATCCGATTAAAAAGGCGAGGAATCTGAGCAGTATTGATCTTGCTCCCATGCGAATCTTGTCAAAGCTTAGTGATTCGGGATTGAATTTGTACTTCGAATGCTTCATTATACAGCAAAGATAAATATTTCATTGTACAAATGAAATCAGCCTGATTATTTGGATCAGGCAGCAGGCTAAGTGAACCCCCGATTGGTTCCTATCTGAATTTGGATTGTGAAGTGAGAGTTTGAATCATATCAAAATACTCATCTTCAGTAAGATCATTGTTGAAATAATAGAGAGGATTCTTGTGCTGGCCAAAAAGATCGATCTGGTAGTGAAGATGGGGACCTGTTGATGTACCTGTACTGCCGCTCAGCCCTATCAAATCGCCCCGCTTTATATTCAAACCCACCGTCACCTTGATATTGCTAAGATGGCCGTAAGTCGAACGATAGCCATATCCATGGTCAACAACAATACAATTTCCCAGGCCGCCGTTCCATCCTGCATCAATAACTTTTCCCGAACCAGTCGCGAAGACCTCTGTTCCGTGTGGTGTGCTGAAATCCTGCCCGTGATGCCATTGCGGCGTGCCAAGCACCGGATGCTTTTCCCTGAATTTCATCCCGTCGCCGAGCCTGTAGATAACATTGACGGGGCTTATCATGGGCAGATATTCCATTTCCCGCTTCCACTCATTCTTCTGTTCATCAATCGCCTTAAATGATCCGAGTTGTATAGTGGCCCTGTTCTTTATCTCATCTACCTTTTTCCGGTCCATCAGCATCAGCGCCGTATTGTCAAAACCGTCGAGTTCCTCATACCTGTCAATACCTCCTGTTCCCATATTCCTCATCGAGCCGGGGATGGAATCCATATCGAGAACGGGTCTGTAACGGTTTCCATCGGAAAGTTCAAGATCATCAAGGGATTTAAGTGCGTTATTGATACTCATTTCCATAATTGAGTACTTAAGCTTCAGGTTTTCGATTTCCTGGTTCAGTGCATGTTCCTTGGGGGATCCGACCGAGCGGTTAAAAAACGCTGAATAAACAATTGTAATTGCAACAGCAGCCATGGTCCACAAGGCAAAACGGATGAGCTTGCTCTTCCATGGCAGCCTTACTTGCTTATACTGCAGATCAGATGGATCAAGAAAATATTTACGGTCGAACATCAACTGCTCTGGTTTTTTATGCTGACATTGACAAATCTAAACAATTAAACTAATTTTACAAACTAATTTTTGAGTCATTTATTGTGCAATAATATGCTATTTACACTAAAATCTTATGAGCTCAGAAAGCTGTTTTTTGACTTTTTCCGGTCGAAAGAGCACCTCATAGTACCTTCTGCTCCGATGGTCATAAAGAATGATCCTACTCTTATGTTCACTAACGCCGGAATGAATCAGTTCAAGGATATTTTTTTGGGGAACCAGCTTCCTGTGAGCAGAAGAATCGCAAATTCGCAGAAATGCCTTCGGGTTTCAGGCAAGCATAACGATCTGGAAGAAGTGGGTCATGATACCTATCATCATACAATGTTTGAAATGCTCGGGAACTGGTCATTTGGCGATTATTTTAAAAAAGAAGCCATCGGGTGGGCATGGGAATTCCTTGTTATGAAACTTGGCATTCCGGAGGAGAGGCTCTATTCTACAATTTTTGAAGGTTCCGATGAAGAGAATGTTCCGCACGACAACGAATCCCTGGAATGCTGGAAGGGATGTTATAAGGATCCGGCCGGAAGGATCCTCGAAGGATCGAAAAAGGATAACTTCTGGGAGATGGGCGAAACCGGACCCTGCGGTCCCTGCTCCGAGATCCATGTTGATATCAGGGATGATCAGGAAAGGGAAAAGATCCCCGGACGCGAGCTTGTCAACAAGGGACACCCGGGGGTAATTGAGATCTGGAACCTGGTATTTATCCAGTATAACAGGCTTTCAAACGGGACCCTCGAACAGCTTCCCTCCAGGCATGTTGACACAGGTATGGGATTTGAAAGGCTTTGTATGGTGGTCCAGGGGAAAAAATCAAATTATGACACAGATATCTTTCAATCGATTATAAACCAGGTTTCGGAAATAACAGGGAAGAAATACGGTGTCAATGATAACTGGGACGTTGCCCTGAGAGTGATAGCCGACCATATCAGAGCAATTGCTTTCTCAATAGCCGATGGGCAGATGCCATCGAACAACAAGGCTGGCTATGTTATCAGGAGGATACTGCGCCGGGCCGTGAGATACGGCTATAACAACCTAGCGACCGAAGAACCTTTCCTTTACAGACTTGTGCCCGTGCTGGCCGATTCAATGGGCGATACTTACCCCGAGCTCAGGAAAAACAGGGATCATATTGCAAAAGTGATCCTGGATGAGGAGACCTCTTTTCTGAAAACCCTCGGTAAAGGCTTGAAGCTTATAGAAAAGAAAATTGAAGAACTCAGAAGACAAGGCAGTAATATCCTTCCTGGCAGATCAGCTTTTGAGCTGTATGACACATTTGGTTTTCCTGTCGATCTCACTCAGCTGATATTGAAAGAGAATGGCATGACGACTGATATTGCCGGTTTCGGGAACGAAATGAATAATCAGAAGAGCAGGTCGCGGGAGGATGCAGCCGTTGAAGCCGGCGACTGGACCATTGTAAGGGAGTCCGGTGAGACTCTCTTTACAGGATATACACTGACGGAAGATGATGTACTGATATCAAAGTATCGCAAGATTAAAATCAGGGGGAAAGAGAGCCTTCAGATAGTACTTGACAGGACTCCTTTTTATGCCGAATCGGGAGGCCAGGTAGGAGATACGGGATTCCTGATATCCGGAAGGGAGAAAATAGAGATCACCGATACTGTAAAGGAAAACAATGCCATTATACATATAAGCAGCGGTACAATAACAGAACCGGAGGCACGGTTTCGCGCCGTTGTTGATCTTGAAAAGAGGAAAATGACAGCAAATAATCATACTGCCACCCATCTTCTGCATTTTGCATTAAGATCGGTCCTCGGAAAGCATATTGAACAGAAGGGATCGCTTGTTAATTCTGACCGTCTGAGGTTCGATTTCAGCCATTTCACAAAGCTTACAAAAGAGGAATTAAGGAAAGTGGAAGCAATTGCGAACCGGATGGTCAGGGAGAGCAGCAATATAGTGGTAACGGAAGGTATTTCCATGAAAGAAGCTCATGAAATGGGCGCCATGGCCCTGTTTGGTGAGAAATACGGGGAATCCGTCAGAGTTGTGAAATTCGGTGAATCAATTGAATTGTGCGGCGGGACCCATACCTCCAATTCAGGAGCCATTGGTATCATCAAAATAGTCTCCGAGGGAGGCGTTGCAGCCGGAATAAGAAGGATTGAAGCAGTAACAGCTGCTAAGGCAGAAGAATATATTAATGAGAAAATTCAATCTGCCGATGATGTTGCAACTCTTCTTAAGAGTACCGGAACCATACTTGAAAGCGTTGAAAAGCTTCTTGCTGAGAACTCTGTTCTTAAAAAAAGCATGGAGAAATTTGAGACTCAGTCTGCATCTGCTCTGCTCAGTGAACTTGAGGCAAAAGCTGTTCAGATAAAAGGATTAAGATTTCTTTCAGGCAATATCGATTGCGGATCGGCCGATATGCTTAAAAATATCGCATCCCAGGTGCGGAATTCTTCCGGTAACACAGTTCTTGTTATTGGAGCCGCTATAAACGGAAAAGCAAATATCCTGGTAATGGTCAGCGACAACCTTGTGAAAGAAAAAGGATTAAATGCTGCAGCAATAATAAAAGAGATATCGGGAGAAATCGCCGGAGGCGGAGGGGGCCAGCCGTTTCTTGCATCTGCCGGCGGCAAAAATCCTGACGGAATAGCAGCTGCAATCAAAAAGGCTGAGGATTATATTCTGAGGATGTGTTGATGTCCCCTAAATCCTTTTACATGTTTATTTTGTACTTTTAGCACTTTCATTGACTTATGAGAAAAGCGGGTTCCTGCCTTTTGGTTTTGGTTGCCGTAGTATTTTTTTTAATCCTGAAATCCTGCGCACCGGAGGCATGCTTTGAAGAAACCAATGCATACCTTAAAGCAACTTTTTACAGTAACTCTTCCAAGGAAAAAGAGACCCCCGACAGCCTTACGGTTACCGGACTCGGAATGACAGACAAGATTTATGACAGGGAACCGGGTGTGCAGCCTGCCTTGCTCCCACTCGATTCTTCCACGGATACCTCTGTCTTCATAGTTCGTATAAACGATATTACCGACACCATACAATTCATATATTCGAGCTATCCCCACCTGATATCGAAGGAGTGCGGATATACATTCTTTCACACTTTGGACACATTTCACAGTGCAAATGAAATATTTTACATATACAGGAATTCAAATAACATAACTACGGCAAATGAGGAGAATATCCGCATATTTTTTTAGCCTCATTCTGTTCCTTAAGGCCTGCAACCTGTTGGCGCAGGATACTGTCCTCTTTCCTTTGAAGCTCAGGGCCGGAATCGATATTGCTGGTCCCGGAATTTACCTCTCCGACAAAAATAATCTCAGTGTTGAGGGATACATTTCATTCGACAAAAGCGAAAAAATGGCACTGGTCCTGGAAGCAGGATATCTTAACTTCAAATACTCACAGTACAATTACGACTATACAAGCAAAGGGGCTTTTGCCCGTTTCGGAGCCGACTTTAACCTCCTGAAGCCTGAAGTTTCCGAGGGCAAATACTGGGCCGGCATCGGGTTGCGGTATGGAGTAAGTCTCTTTAATTCGGAGACTCCCTCTTTTCAGTATGAAAACTACTGGGGCACCGTCATATCCTCACTGCCTTCAAAAAAGGCTATGGGCCATTTTATTGAAGTAGCTCCTGGTGTTAAAACCGAGATCTTCAGGAATTTCAGCATGGGCTGGACCATACGGCTTAAACTGCTTATATCGGGAGGTGGGGGAAAGGATCTGAGGCCCATCTATTTCCCGGGGTATGGAAATGGAGGCAGAAGGACCACTGCCGGAATAAGCTATTTCCTTACATGGAACATTCCTTACAAAACAAAAACCGTAATTACAAAACCGGAAGCCATTGAAGAGGAACCTGATGAAACCTCAGAACAAACCGTTGGTTCCAATTTTTAATGTGTGCCATTATTCATTGGCACGGATCGAAGTTCACCCCCCCGGCAATGTTTTAAGCAGAAAAAAGTATGTAATTACATTGTAATTACGTATTAATTACACCTTTTTAAACTCTGCAGACCTATGGCTGAAGATTAACAATCCGATGAAAGTCAGAAATCCGTTTAGCAGCAGCAGTTCAAATCCGAACTTGTATCCATTGAATAACTCTTCCGAATACGTACTAAGGAAATAACATGCCACCGGTGAAAGTATTGCAACAAAGGGAGTGATTCTGTCGTTTACCTGCCTTCTCGTGAAGAGTCCGAAAGTAAATAAGCCCAGCAGGGGACCATATGTATAACCTGCTATTGTAAATAGCTTATCGATGATTGCCCTGTCATTCAATGATTTAAAAATAAGGATACTTATAAAGAAAATAAATGCAATTGTTATATGAACTGCATATCTTGCTTTTGTTTTCTTCTTTTCAGCCATTTCCTCCCTTTTCTCAAGACCGAGAAAATCAATACTTACGCTGGTTGTGAGTGATGTCAGTGCTCCGTCGGCACTTGGAAATGCAGCTGAAATAAGACCTATCAGAAATACAATACCTGCAAACGGTCCGAGGTATTTGAATGCTATTGTGGGGAAAAGATCGTCGGTCATTGCAACGGTTACATTTTTGGTTTGAGCATAAATAAGGAGGAAGGCACCCAGGACAAGAAACAGGAAATTAACAAATATTATTATACCGCTGAAAGTGAACATGTTCTTCTGAGCTTCCCTGAGATTACGGCAGCTGAGATTTTTCTGCATCATCTCCTGATCAAGTCCGGTCATTGAAATCGTTATGAACATTCCGCTCAGGAATTGCTTAAGAAAAAATCTTTCATTATGCCAGTCCGTTATAAACATGGTCGAGGCTGAACTGTCGAGAACTGTCCTGGCCAGTTTGAATACCGGAAACCCCAGGTCCCTGCTGATATAGATCACCGAAAGAATAACTGCCAGCAGCATGAATGTCGTCTGGAGTGTATCCGTCCACACAATCGTCCTGATCCCTCCTTTTAAGGTATAAAGAATAATAAGACAGATGAAAATAAGCACGTTGACCCAGAAAGGAATATTCCAGGCATCGAAAACGAAGATCTGAAGGACATTGATCACGAGGAACATTCGGAGCGATGCCCCGAGGATCCTTGACAGGATGAAAAACCCGGCTCCTGTTTTATAAGACCAGAAACCAAAACGCTTTTCAAGATAGGTATATATCGAAGTCAGTTTCAGTCTGTAATAAAGCGGCAAAAGAACCAGGGCGATCACAAAATATCCGAAAAGGTAGCCAAAGACTACCACCATATAGCTGAACTGTGTCTCCTTGACCCAGCCGGGAACTGACATGAAAGTGACTCCCGAAAGCGAAGCACCGATCATTCCGTAAGCAACCACAAACCATGGAGAGACTCTGTTGCCAATAAAGAAAGACTGATTATTGGCTTTCCGGGCTGTTATCCAGGTGACTGTAAACAAAAGAACCGTATAGGCCAGAAAGATGAGGAGTATCAGCATTGGCTTCATCGCAGGCGAAAATTTAAATGCAAGGATAACAAAAAGATTGGAAGGGAAAAAATTCACCGAAGGTTCAGCATTGAGGCAATAATTGAACTATTTTTGTTGAAAATCTCCGGCAATGAGTTACTCAGAATACCCGTCAAAACTTCTTGAAAACGCTGTAAATGAGTTCGCATCACTGCCGGGCATCGGAAGAAAAACCGCATTCAGGCTTGTCATGAACCTCCTTAAAAGAGATTCCGGGGAGGTAAAAAGGTTCGGCGAAAGCATAATCAGGCTGCACAGGGAGATCCATTACTGCAAATCGTGCCATAATATTTCCGACAATGAAATTTGTTTAATATGCAGTGACGAAAAAAGAGACAGGTCGATTGTTTGCGTTGTTGAGAA
This sequence comes from Bacteroidales bacterium, assembly GCA_036848255.1. Lineage (GTDB taxonomy): Bacteria > Bacteroidota > Bacteroidia > Bacteroidales > VadinHA17 > LD21. Next base: position 15,559 of record DAIUKI010000008.1, read on the forward strand.
CATTCCTGATGTCATGGCAATCGAGAACACAAGGCAGTACAGAGGCGTCTATCACGTTCTGGGGGGCGTAATATCTCCGGTCGACGGGATCGGTCCTGCTGATCTCAGGATTGATACCCTTGAAGAAAAAGTCAGGAGCGGAGGCATCAGCGAGGTTATCCTGGCCCTGAGCACAACAATGGAAGGCGATACAACGAACTTCTATCTTTTCAGGAGGCTGAATAAGTACAGTGTTTTTCTTACAACCCTGGCCCGTGGAGTTGCCATTGGAGATGAGCTTGAATATACTGATGAAATAACGCTTGGGAGGGCCATCAACAACCGGAATCCGTATCATCAATAGAATATCCGGTTAAACATAATTGACTGTTGGTTGTTATTAGCGATGGAACTATGACACAGAGGGATAAGTAAAATAATACAGAATAAAATGGCTAGAATGAATATCATACTTCCCGCCATGGGGGAAGGGGTTATTGAGGCAACAATAAACAAATGGCTCGTGAAAGCGGGCGCTGAAGTAAAGGAGGATGATCCCCTTGTTGAAGTTGCAACAGACAAGGTCGATTCCGAAATACCTGCTCCTTCGGCCGGGATCATTGCTGAGATCATGGCTGCTGAAGGTTCAGTTGTGAAGGTGGGTGATACAATTGCCATCCTTGAAAGCAACCTTACGGCCGGACCTGAAGAGACAATAAAAGTGGAAAAAGAGGTTGAAAGGATCCGCGAAACAATAAACTCCGTCCGCGAGGAGAAAAAAGAGGAATTGCAGGTTTCGGGGGAAATGAAAAGCCGCACCCCTTCAGGAAAATTCCTTTCACCCCTTGTCAGGAACATTGCAGCCCGTGAAGGTATAAGCTATTCCGACCTTGACACGATACAAGGTACCGGAATGGACGGCAGGATAACAAGGGATGATATCCTGAAATTGCTTGATGAACGGAATAAGAAGATCTCAGAACCTGAAAAGAAACCGGATATACCTGTCCGGCCTGCAACTGCCCAGGGTGATGAGATAATTGAGATGGACAGGGTGCGAAAGCTGATCGCCGAACATATGGTTATGTCGAAAAGGACATCGGCTCATGTTACATCATTTATCGACGTTGATGTAACCCGTATGGTAAACTGGAGGAACAGTGTAAAGGATGCATTCCTGTCAAGGGAAGGACAGAAGCTGACCCTTACGCCGATATTTATCGATGCGGCTGCAAGAGCTCTTACTGAATTCCCGATGATCAATATTTCTGTTGATGGGAACAACATAATCAAACGAAAAAACATCAACATAGGCATGGCTGCCGCACTTACCGATGGGAATCTTATTGTTCCGGTAATAAAGAATGCAAATGAAAAGAACCTTACTGGCCTTGCAAGGGCAGTCAATGATCTGGCCGGCAGGGCAAGGGGCAACAAGCTTAAGCCTGATGAGATAACCGGAGGCACTTTTACGGTCACCAATTTCGGAAGCTACAATAACCTCTCGGGAACACCAATAATAAATCAGCCGCAGGCTGCCATCCTCGGGACCGGTGCGGTCAGGAAAATGGCTGCCGTGGTTGAGACTCCCGACGGGGACATGATCGGTATCCGCCAGATAATGATCCTTTCGCTCAGCTACGATCACAGAGTGATTGATGGCGCCCTTGCCGGCAAGTTCCTGAACAGGATCAAGGAGATCCTCGAGAACTATACCCCTGACCCCGCCTGAAAACTTGTGCCAAAAATAGAATCCGCGGGGGATGATTGTTTTCTAAAATTGTTATATTTGTTATGATGATTAAAGTCAGGGTAGGCATATTTAACCTTTTACTGCAGCTGATAATTCTCGTGTTCTCTTCTTTTGCTGCCACTGCTCAGTCCAATGTCGAAATGAAAGAGATTTTTTCAGAGGCTGAGTCATCCTATCTTTTTGATGAATATGAGCTTGCAAATCCGCTTTATCTTCTTCTTGATAGCCCTGATAATTATAATATTCAGTATAAAATCGGCACCTGTTATCTGAATATTCCCGGAGAAAAAGAGAAAGCCATACCTTACCTCGAATCTGCAGTAAAGCACTCTGTCTATGATGCAAAAATAAATTCCTTCAAGGAAAAGAGAGCACCGCTCGATGCATATTTCTTCCTGGGAAAAGCCTTTATGATCAACAATGAGCTGGATAAGGCGGTCACCACATTCAACAAGTTCAAAACACTTGCAACTGAGACCGAACAAAAGGGGGGCATGAGAAACCTCACTTACATTGATCAGCAGGTCCAGGCATGCAATGATGCAATCAGCAATCAGGAATCTCCGCTCAGAATAAGTAAAAGAAGGCTCGGCCCCGGATTCAGCCAGGGTTCGATAAATGAAAATCCTGCTGTCAGTTTTGACGGGAACACAATTGTTTACACGGAACGAAGAGGTATTCTGAATGCCCTGATGTTCTCAAAAAAGATAAGAGGCAAATGGCAAACCCCTGTTGAAATCACATCCCAGCTCAGTGCAGGGGATGATTGCTCCTCATGCTCATTGAACAGCGACGGAACAATCCTTTTCCTTTATAAAACGGATAATTTCGACGGGAACATTTATTCGGCTGAATATGTCAATGGCTCGTGGACCCCAATCAGTAAGCTGAACAGGAACATAAACACAAAATATTACGAGTCGCATGCTTCTGTCTCTGCGGACGGAACAAAGTTATATTTTACAAGCAACAGGAACGGCGGACAGGGCGGACTCGATATTTACCTCTCTGAAAAAGATGTCACCGGAGACTGGGGACCTGCAATAAATCTGGGAACCTCGGTAAATACAATTTATAATGAGGATACTCCCTTCATTACTATCAATGATTCCCTGCTTTATTTCAGCTCTGAAGGACATAAGGGTATGGGCGGTTTCGACATTTACAGGAGCAAGGGAAATGGCGTTTCGTGGAAATCGCCTGAGAATCTTGGATTCCCGGTAAATTCCACTGACGATGACAGGTTCTTCCAGCCTTTCAACAACGACGAAAATGGATTTTATTCAATAACCACCGGGTACAAGAAGAAGGAGATATTCTACATCACCCTCACAAATCAAAGGCTTAACCGGATCTATGATCTATCGGGGAAATACAGCCTCAAGGATACCATAATGGAGTTTAATGAACAGAATGCAATATTCCTGATCGACAAGACAACAGGTGACACGCTCGACACTGGTTATCCCGACGGGGTAACAGGGCAGTATGATTTTATTGTGGCTCCCGGCAGATTCCGCCTTATATATACCGGACCCGGATACTATCCACAGAATATTGATACAACAATTGTGAAGAATACACCTGCAGGTGTTATCCATCTCAGGGATATAATCCTGGATAAAAATCCGCCGGTTGTTTACGAAAAGCTTGATCTTTCAAATATTCCGACTGTCGACCAGATAGATCCGGATATACTCATCAGGAACCTGCGGGTTTATGATGTGACTGAAAATGACCTGCAGGATACGGCCATCCTTTATTATACGGTTCAGGTTATGGCGCTGTACAATCCTGTTGACATAAGTTATTTTAAATATGTTACAGATATCAGGGTCTTTTATAATGAGGATGATTTTTTCTACAGATACACGACCGGGGTGTTTAAAGTCAAAGATGAAGCTTATGCTCACAGAGACAACCTGATAAGCAAGGGGTACATGGATGACCTGTTCATTAAAAAGGTCATACGTGGCTCCGGAGAGAAGACAGTTCCCAGTCAGAGATATTATTCCATTCAACTTAAGGCCACTACCTTACCGCTGGATATTAATACCACTTTCCCCGGGCTTAAAGGCATCGTAGAGGCAAAGGAAATTGACGGAATGTATCATTATCTGTACGGCCGGTATACTTCAGCCACTGAAGCCAGAACGGTGATGCAGAGAAAACAGATAATGGAATTTAAAGACGCCTTTGTAAGAGAAATTAGCATACTTATCAAGAAATAGCTAAATTTACTTTTTACTATTTTTCTAAAAACCCGGATAAACTACATTTTTGTAATTATATTTATTGTCATTTTCAACTTACAAAAAGATGAAACACATTTACACCATTGAAAAATCGTTCATTTTTGCGGTTTTATTTGCTGGTTTTATTCCGGTATGCTCGCAGGAAACTGACTTAAAGGAATTCCAAAAGGCTTTTAAGAATGCCGACATGTATTATCTTTATGATGAGAATTATCTGAAGGCAGCAAACTTGTATGAACCGCTCCTGAAACAACATCCCGATAATTATAACCTTGCCGCCAAGCTTGGTATCTGCTATCTCAATCTGGAAGGCAGAAAGGAAGAAGCCCTGAGTCTCCTCAGGAAAGCCGCCAAGGGGGTGGTGTCCAACGAAAAGGAATATAGTCAAACTGGAGAGATGGCCCCGCTCGATACCTATCTGTATCTTGCGATTGCATTCCACCGCAATGACAGTCTCCCTCAGGCACTTAGCTATCTTAATGATGTCAGGAAAAGGCTCTCTCCATCCGATACTTACCAGATAGATTTCATCGATCTTCAGATAAGGAACTGCAGATATGCCATGGAAATGAAAAAGAGACCCCTGAGATTAATTTCAGACTATTTTACCCCGTGGCTCAAGGATTATCCGGGAGCCTGTAATCCCGTACTGGCTAAAAACGATTCTGTTTTCGTATTCACGGTTATAAATGAGGGGGTAACACAGGTATATTGCTCATATAAGAACAAAACATGGGGTGAGCCTGTAAATATTACCCAGCAGCTCGGGGGATTTGACAGGTTTTACACAAACTCCATCACAGGCGACGGGAAATTACTCATAATGTACATGGACGATGGCGGAGACGGAAATCTTTACTACAGTGAGAGACGCGGCTCGGCATGGTCCAGGATCAAAAGTGTAGGGAAGTATGTCAATTCGATCTACTGGGAGTCTCACGGGTTTATTACCCCCGACGGAAAGACAGTTTATTTTTCGAGCAACAGACCCGGAGGTGAAGGAGATCTTGATATCTGGACCT
>DAIUKI010000009.1:0-20275 GCA_036848255.1 Bacteroidales bacterium
TGATCATAGTCATGGGAAAAAAAGTCAAATGGGGTGTAATAGGTTCAGGAGGGATTGCAAGGAGAAGAACAATCCCTGAAGGTATAGCTCAGGCAAAAAATGCAGAACTGATATCAGTATACGATATTAACCCGGAAGTTAATAATGCAGTTGCAAAAGAATTTCAGGCAACGGCAGCTCAAAGTATCATTGCTCTTATTGAAAGTGACATAGATGCGGTTTATATCGCTTCCCCTGCAAATATGCATCTTGATCATGTGCTTAAATGTGCCGAAGGGAAAAAGCATATTCTCTGCGAAAAGCCCCTTGGATTAACTGTTGGCGAGGCAAGGCAAATGATTAATGCCTGCAGTCAGAATGGTGTCATCCTGGGAACTGCCCTGATGATGCGGTTTTTATCCCAGCATAGGGCTGCACTTAAGTTAATTTCTGAAGGAAAGCTGGGCAAGCCTGTTTTCGGCAGGGCACAGCTTTCCTGCTGGTACCCTCCGATTGAGGGTGCCTGGAGACAGGATCCCGGAACAGGTGGAGGCGGATCACTCATGGATATGGGCAGTCATTGCATCGACTTGCTTGAAATGTTCCTTGGCCCTGTGAAAATGGTGGGTGCTTTTATCAATAATAATATACATCCTTATAAGTCAGAGGATAGCGCGTTGGTTTCGCTCTTTTTTGAAAATGGAGCTCTTGGTACTGTGGATACATACTTTTGTATTCCTGACAACAGCAGTAAAAATGTCCTTGAGCTGTATGGTTCAAAAGGGAGCATTCTGGCAAAAGGGACTATCGGGCAGGGATCTTCAGGTAAGATGACAGCCTTCCTTGAAGCTGTGGTTGCAGGCTACAACGCGGAACAAGGAAGGGATGCCAGCGGAGGCATTGAAATAGATCCGGAACCAATAAATACATATCTTGCTGAATTTGAGGAATTCAGCAATGCTGTTCTTGAAAAGCGGGAACCCTCTAACAGCGCTATGCTTGGTCTCCGGAGCCAGATTGTTTTATCAGCCTGTTATGAATCTGCAAGGACGGGAAAAGCGATAAAAGTCTAATAATTTAAAAGAAATATTTATGGCCCGAAAATTAAGTATGCTGGCACCGGACTGGTGGGATTTTACTACTCTCAGCGATGATATTCTAAATGATGCTGCAAGGCTTACTCCAAAGGATATGCTGCAGCTCTCCAGAAATGGTTTCAGAGTCGTTTTTTACGACACTCTTGAGGATTTTTATCTTGCTGAGGCTCTTGAATATGTAACAGCATGGAAACAGTCGACAAATAGTAATCCGGTTGGTATCTGCGGACCCATTGGCCCCACTGAGCAGCTTGCCCTGGTTGCACGCCTGGTAAATGAATTACAGCTCGACCTTTCTGATTCCCATTTCTGGGGAATGGATGAATGGTATGTAAATGGGAAGGAGGTGGATGTGAACCATCCGTTATCATTTGAGAAAGCCGACAGGGAACTCTGTTTTAACAGGATTGACAGGAAATACAGGATGCCTGATTCGAACATGCATTTCCCGAAAGCTGATACAAGTGAGTACAAAAATAGCTGGGAAAGCGGAATCCGTTGTGCTGTCATGCAGGGAGGACAGGGAGATACAAAACACTGGGCGTTCAATGACCCGGTTAAAAGAGAAGGAAGATTCAAAGATGATCCTCCCTCTCCTGAAGAATTCAGAAAGCTTGACACAAGGGTGGTGGACCTGCATCCGGTAACGTGCATGCAAAATGCCAGAACCAGTTCGGGCGGCGTTGTCACGGGAGTTCCCACTCAGGCTCTGACGGTAGGACCGGTACAGACATGGAAGGCTGAAAAAGTATCTATCTGGCAAGCCGGAACTCACGATAATGCATTTGGCCAGCGGCTTACAGCATTTATGATCGGCAAAAAAATAACGGATTCTTCTGTTCCTATGTCTTTATTGTCTGATCACCCAAATGTACAATTCAACTACTACCGCGGCGGGATCGGTACATGCGAAACTGAAATGCATTAATTATTTATTAAGTTATCAGTGTTTAATATTTCAGGAACCGGGTGCGCCCTCGCTGATTTTCTTTATAGCGGAATATCATTTGATGGTGAGGATTTTAAGAAATACAGTTCCAAAAAAAGAGGGGACGGAGGGTTAAGCCCGGGGAAGCTGGTGTTTATAGAAGAACTGGAGAAATTTACAGGAGATTCCTATCAGGTTATATTAAAAGAAATCACTGGAAATCGTCCTCCAAATGCTTTTAATGTCGGCGGTCCTTCGCTGGTGTCGCTTATTCATGCTTCACAAATGCTCGATCCCCTGCATTGCAGTGTCAGGTTTTTTGGAACAACCGGAAAAGATGAAACTGCAGATAAAATAGCCGATATAGTCAGGAAAACGCCGCTTAATATAGATAATTATTTAAAGACCAGCACAAAAGCAACACCTTTCACTGACGTTTTCTCTGACCCGGATTATGGAGGAGGACATGGTGAACGGACTTTTGTGAATAATATAGGGGCCGCATGGGAGTATTATCCTGAATATCTGAACAGATCGTTCTTCGATTCTCATATTATCTGTTTCGGGGGTACAGCCCTGGTTCCCCGTATCCATGATAATCTTACCAGACTACTGGCTAAAGCAAAAAATAATGATTCTATAACCCTTGTGAATACAGTCTATGATTTCAGAAATGAGAAAAATGACCCGGGAAGGCCATGGCCATTAGTCGATATGCCCGGCGATTATGGTTTAATAGATATTCTGATAATGGATTGCGAAGAAGCATTGAAAATCAGCGGGCAAAATAATATTGAAAGTGCTGTTGACTTTCTTACTGCTTCCAAAGTGGGTTCATTTATAATCACTGACGGACCAAATGACATATATGCAATGTCTGGTGGGGGTGTATTTGAAAAAACAGGATTGATAAAGTTACCTGTTTCAGAAAAGGTAAAGTCTGAGTTGATGAATAATCCGGAACTCAGGGGAGATACCACCGGTTGCGGAGATAACTTTGCCGGAGGGATTATTTTCTCGATTGCAACCCAGTTGAAAAAGAATAAAAAAGGTCATCTTGATTTAATTGAAGCACTTTCTTGGGGTGTTGCTTCAGGTGGATTTGCCTGCTTTATTATCGGCGGAACTTATGTCGAAAAGTCTCAGGGAGAAAAACTGAAACTAATAAGCCGGATGCAAAAGGAATATCTCAAACAGATAGGTTAATAAATGAACTCTGTCCAGCGACAAAAGTTGGTTTTATTTGGTGCCGGTAAAATAGGCAGGTCATTTATTGGCCAGCTATTCAGTAACGGTGGTTATGAAGTTGTTTTTATTGATACAAATAAAGCTTTAATTGATGCACTCAATTACTGTGGTCATTATAAAGTCATAATAAAATCGGAAAAGGAGGAGATCCTGGACATTAAAAATGTAAGGGGAGCATATGCCGATGATAAGCAAAGAGTTACGAATGAAATAGCCACAGCGGGAATACTGGCTGTTTCCGTTGGACTTGAAGGACTTGATCAGATCTTTCCTGTGCTGGCTGATGGACTCATTAAAAGGCAGGCAATTGATAATACAAGTGCGCTTGATATAATTATTGCCGAGAACATGCGTAATGCAGACACCTATTTTAAACAGAGCCTGGAAAAACTGTTACCGTTAAATTATCCTTTCGACAGGCTTGTCGGCCTTGTTGAAACCAGCATTGGTAAAATGGTACCGATAATGCAAAAAAAAGATTTACAGGAAGATATTTTACAGGTTTTTGCTGAACCTTATAACACTCTAATTCTGAATAAAAAAGGCTTTAAGAATCCAATCCCGGCCATTAAAGGACTTTCTCCGGAAGAAAACATGAAAGCATGGGTCGACCGGAAACTATTCATTCACAATCTGGGGCACTCAGCAGCAGCATACCTTGGATATGTGCATAACCCGGGATTTATTTACCTGTATGAAGTTCTTGCAGTTGCTGAAATATATAAAGAAGTACGTGATACCATGCTGCAATCTGCCGATATCCTTTTAAAGAAATATCCCGGTGAATTTACTCCGATCCAGCTCGAAGAGCATATTGATGATCTTTTGCTCCGGTTTCAGAACAAAGCCCTGGGAGACACTATTTTCAGGGTTGGGTGTGATTTATTGCGAAAGCTCGGACCCCAGGACCGCCTGGCCGGAGCTATTAAATCAGCACAGGAGTTGAAGCTAAGGTATAACAAAATACTTTATGCACTGGTGTGCGGCTTTCACTTCAGGGCTAAAGATGAAGCTGGAAAAATGCTCAAGGGAGACCTTGAATTTATTGAGCTTTACAGGAAAGGGATAAACCACATTTTAACAGTTTTGTGTGGTTTCAATGAATCAGAGAACAGTCAGCTTTACAAGGAAGCAGTGATGATTGACTCAGAACTTGGTAATACTATTAATACTTCTGAACGCAATGCGCATAGTGGTCTGTGACATAAATACATCCATTCTCTGCAACTGTAATGCCAAGCGGGAAATGCCTGCTGTTGTCAGATACCCCTGAGGTTCTCCACAGGGCTTGAAATTCTCCCCTGGAACTGAATCTCTGGATCCTGAAATTGTACCGGTCACAGACAAAAATGTCTCCGTTTTTATTCACAGCTATCCCATGCGGTTCACTAAACAGGCTGCCAGCAGTATTGTTGCCTTCCCCAAAATCTCCGAATCTTTTAATGAGAGTGCCTTCTTGTGAAAAAACAGATACCCTGTGGTTTTGTCTGTCGCTCATAATGATATTTCCATCTTTGGTAACAGCCAGTTCATGCGGCATGTATAATTTGAATCCTATGCTTTCCTGATCACCCCATTTTGAGAAAAATTCAAGGTCAGAAGTGAATTTTTGCACCCTGTAATTAAAAGCGTCAATTACATATAAAATGTCATTATCGTCAATAGCTATTCCGTACGGATACTTAAATTCTCCATCTCCTGTTCCATAAGACCCGGATGATAAAATAAATTCACCTCTTGCAGAGAACTTTTGAATTCTGTTATTGTTCATATCAGATACAAACACGTTCCCTTTTGAGTCGATTGCAATTCCATACGGAAAACTAAATTGTCCATGTCCCCTCCCATTTTCTCCCCACATCAATATGAAATTACCGTCTTTATCAAATTTCTGGATTCTGTGATTATGCTGGTCGACGACATATATATTTGAATTCTTGTCTGAAACAATCATTGCAGGAAATTTGAATTGCCCTGGTTTATCACCGAATTCACCCCACTGGCCTGTAAATATACCAGCCTGCTGCGCATCAACTATGAATGTAATATAGATCAATATGAATATTGACAAATGTCTACGATATAATTGATATTTATTCAATTGTTTATATGCTTTTCAAAATCGATGGAATTATTATTTTTTGATATTGTCAATTACAGTTATGAATTCCTCAACCACCTCTTTTGGCTGGGTTTCATTACCAATGACATAGTCTCTGCCAAAGCCTCCGTTCTGACTGACATGCTTGTTTAATGCTTCATACTTGATTGGTAAATAATTTTTTACATTAATCCGGACATCAGGTCTTCCCCTGCCATTTTTCTGAGCAGTATTGTCAAGCAGCCAGCCATTGACAGTCATCCATAATTTACCCACGGAAACATTGGTGTTCATGGCTTTTTTAAAAGCAAGGTAAACCATATATGCAGTTCCCTCATGATCAAGCTTTTCTCCGCCCAGGGTATGCGTAATAACAATTTCCGGCTCATATTGCTGCAATAACCTGTAAACCACATTAACGTCCTCACTATACCGTGTTGCCAGGCTTATTTGCTTCCTGCCGGGGGCACCGTAATTCAAAAAATCCTGTGTTCCATAAATTATCACTTTGCGGCCGAGATAAATTTCAGGTTCACAAAAGTCAAGAAATACTGGTATTGCTCCATATACAGCGGCAGCTGCCCTGGCTTCCTCTGATCTTATCTGGCTGGTCTCCAGGCCGCCGACGGGATAATTCATAGGTGAGTCAGAAATTGTGAATCGCGGCCCGTTAAAAAATGGTGTTTTTTCAAGATTACACCCTGCAAGGTTATTCGTAACGCATACATATACACCTTTATACCCAGAGGCAATGTATTTTGCGAACGTCCCTCCTGCAATTTCATCGACATCATCTGCATGGGCGCCAAAGACCATAATACATTTCCGGGGCTCACCTTCCTGAGCCCCGACATGACCACTATGGAAAACAATCAAAAGGATCTGACATAATATAATTGATGAAAACTTTCTCAGAAGCCTGGTTTTCAGGATCATCATCAACTTTTTCATTATTTATTAATTTATTTTACAGGTGAAAGCACAAATACCTGGCATTCATGTGACTGTAGCTTTGAAGTAAGGGCTCCGGCAGGCTGCTTTACAGTTTCATGCTTCCACACATCATACACTGTATATTCAGTTTTGGGGTCTAGCTCCAATGATTCAAATTGTGAGGTCACATTTCCTTCAGTTGAATTCCTGTTCAGCAATGCTATGGCAATCCGGTCTCCTGAAAGAGGTTTTTTCCACGCTTCAATTCCGTCTTTCCTCATAACCCTGAATGCTTGTTTCCCAAGCGGATCCTGATCAATTGCTACAATATCCTTGTTGAGAAGGATAGTTTTGGTTTCTTCACTCATGTTACTGAGGTCGCAACCGATCAGAAGCGGAGCAGAAAACATGCACCACATACTCATCTGCGTACGATATTCTACATCTGTGCATCCCCCTCCTTTTATGAATCCTGAATTTCTGAGTCCGATCACAAGCATATCTGGATCATTCCATCCGCTGGGAACAACAAACCTTTCAAGATTGGTCATGGCATCAATAGCAGTCAGAATCCCGATCTGGCTGTGCTCATTCCTGGGTTCATCCCATTTATCTCCAACATCATAGGAAATGCGCCAAAGATGTCCGCCTACTTCTTTGCCCCAGAGCCATGGGGAACGCGGACCCCACTCACAAATGCTGTATACTATGGGACGTCCAGTAGCTTTGAGAGCATCACCCATTGCTTTGTATCTGGCTATTGCCTCCCTGTAATCGTTATTCTCCGATCCATAATCATTACAATAGCAATAATCATATTTCAAATAATCTACACCCCATTCAGCAAACATCCTTGCATCCTTTTCTTCATATCCGTAACTGCCGGGCTGATCACCGCAAGTCATTGTTCCTGCATCGGAGTAAATCCCGAATTTCAACCCCTTGCTGTGAACATAATCTGCAAGAGCTTTAATCCCTGACGGAAATCTTTCAGGATTAAAGTTCAGGACACCGGTTACTGTATCTCTTGTTCCCTGCCAGTAATCGTCAATGACCAGATAATTGAATCCCGCATCCTTCAGTCCCGAGTTTACCATTGCATCAGCGGTTTCCCTGATGACCTGCTCACTCACATTCTTACCGAAAGGATTCCAGCTGTTCCAACCCATTGGAGGTGTTGGAGCAAGGTTGTCCATAGCCCCCGAAACAGGCTGATTATCAGATTTATCTGATGTTTCTGGTGTTTTGTTAACACAACCGGAGACGATCAACGCTGATACCATCAGACTAAAGATCAGTTTCTTAAGCAGTATATGCATATTATTTCCTCCTTAAATTGTTTTGATTAGGTTTTCTTTGGTTCATTCATATTTTTCAGATGTTCTATTATCTTGTTATAATCTCAAGTTTGTGGGTTCCAAGACCTGCAGGAATCTCAACCTTTTGCACCAGGTCCAATTCAGTCAGATTCATTTTCCCATCCACAAATACTGATGTACCTTTTGGAAAGTTCCTGATGAAACTTTCTGAAAATTCAAGAGTCCATCCGGACGGTTTCTTTTCAAAGTATTTGCAGTAATGATTATCGTAGATGAATTCTATTCCTAAACCACCTGTACCAGAATCGGAGATTTCCGAATGCAGGTAGGCGCATGTCTCGTTGAAACCCATCCAGTGTTTATCCTTTTTTGACTCGATCCAGTTGAGATTGTCACAGAGATTGATTCTTCTGCCGCCTGCGATCTTCGATCCGGAAAGCTGCTCCGTAGTAAGGGTCCAAAGCTTATCCCATCCAGCATCAGTTTCATCGGCCGGATCATTCGTCCTTGCAGTAAGGTCCAGATCATGGCAGGTAAACTGCTCAGGCATCATCATTTTGAATTCTATTGTTCTGTCGATGCCAACATAACATTCGCGGCTGATACCCAAACCGGCAATAGCGGCAATACGTCCATTATCATCACCCCCATGTGTACCTTCCATCAGCTCGGCGCCGGGACGCACTTCAGCTGCGAGAGGAACTACACCAAATGACTCGCTGATTGCTTCAATGCCTTTTTTATAGATGAATAGCAGATCATTTGAGGGAACAGGCGCATGCCCCCGTCTTACATCAACAACTTCATTATACCAGTCAGTTATTTTAAGTTCGCCATCGACCGGGCTTCCCCACCATGGCCCGGGAGGCGAATCAAGATCCCAGTTCATGTGTGACCAGGCTCTGTGGGGCTGAATTTCAAAGACGCCACGCTTCAGACCTTCGTCGAGACCTTCTTTTGTTGAACCATAATCCTGCCAGTTGCCAAAAATATCTTTGAACGGAGGAACATCCCAGGATGATTCTATAAGTTTCTTTTCAGGATTGGCAAAACCCGGAGTTATGTTCATGACCATCATTAATCCGTATTTCTCAAGAGGTTCAATAAGATATTTTACCAGAGTATCCCGGGCCGGGGTCGGATAGTGCCAGGTGAGGCTCCATGCATGTTCGCTGCATCCTACATCGTCCATGATGAATATGAAGCCATTTTCAAAATTATCATTGAAGACACCGAAACCAATCGAATAAACCAGCGCTTTCCTGAAGATATTTCTCATGACCGGATATTTACGGAACCAGTCCCTGCCACCGCCAAGCCATATTGTTTTTGTATCATCATCAATATCCCGGACGACCATCTGAGGTATATTTCCTACCTTCCCGAGGACGGTTACATCACCTACAACGGAACAGTTTACAATACTTATGTCTGAAATATCCTTCGCTACATCAGTAATATTAGCTGTTATACCGTTTGCTTCAGGAATGCTCGATCCGGCCATTTGTTTACTGTCAGGCAGCATTATGCCTTCTGCTCCGGCAGTGATAAAATGGTTTCCGGTAATTTCAAGCTTCTCCCCATCCCCTCCCAGCTTTACATTCTGGACATCACTATACCTGATTCCAACAAGGTCGGCAACCGTATCTGTCTTTAAATAATCGCAAAGGGCGATCATGCTTATTCCATATTCATTTACTGCGCGTTGAAGGGTCTCATAATTGGCTGACATTCCTGATAGCTTTTCCGGGTCAGCCATCCAGATAACACATCCATAAGCCGGTTTTGCAGAATAATCCAGAAACCGGTTTATCTGGAGCCTCTGCTCATCAAGACGCAAAATGTCAAACGGTACCCCCCAGATCTTAAGCATTGTAACAACATCAAGAAAATCATCCCCTTTCACCCGGGATGGATCAATATTATAGCTCATAGGATCGGTCCACTGATCTCCGATTATCACCAGGACACGAAAAGGTTTACTGCTGACATTCAATGTAGTGCCATCTCTTGCAGAGGCTTTATTATCAGATCTTCCGCAACTGCAAAATGCAGCTGAAGCAATCAGACAAAAGGCAAGGGTGAATATTTTATTCAAAAGCTTAGTCATTATTATCCGATTTAAGTCCTTAGTGAATTATAACTTCTTCAGATCAGATCTTAATAAATATCTTATTACGGTACAAAAAATAAAGTAAAAGCCAGATTACAGCAAGAGCTGCCGAGGCTTCGGCAAATCCTGCCCACGGGCCAAGGTATTTAAGCAATCCTCCCACAAACACATTGCCTATTTCCTTAAAATCAAACAAATGTGTTGCCACATAGACTGCAATTGCGTTCATCCCGATAACAACGAAAAAGAATGCCCATTTCCTGTAACCCCAGATGTCAATCACGATGTAAAAAAGAGCCAGATGCAAAAAGCTCAAACCACCGGCAAAAAGTACCAGTGAACTTGTCCAGATATGATGGATGATCGGGAACCAGATCCCCCATATTTTTCCTGCAATAACACAGCTTATTCCGATCAGCGCCAGTAAACCGGCCTTATTCATTGGTTTCCGTTCTGACTGGAGTAATTGTCCGGCAAAAACGCCCAGCATGACGGAACATATAAAAGTCATATTTGTCAGGATATAAGTCCAGTCGGCACCCTCCTGCCAGTGGCCCAAAATAAGGTTATCGATATAAATGGCAAGATTTACGTCAGGATCATAAATTCCGGCCCCATGGCCCGGAACGGGTATTAATGCCATCACAAGCCAATACATAACTAATAATGAGACTGTTACAATTATCTGCCACCTCCGGCTCAATACAAGTATAAGGATTGAACTAACAAGGTAACCTATTGCGATTGCGTGAAGGGTATCTGTCCACAGATGCATCTTTGAAGTATCAAAAGTAAGAAGGTGGCCTGAAGCGATCAATCCAAGAAAATAAAGAATCAACACTCTTTTGATAATATGCCTGTAAAGCTTTTTCTTGCTGTCACCTCGTTTCAACCGGTTTCCGAATGAAATTGGCATTACGACTCCTACTATAAAGAGGAATAAAGGCATTATCAGATCATAGAAATGGAATTGTCCCCAACTGTGATCAAAATGGATCTCCAGATTACCGAGAAATCCTATACCGGATGCTTTTCCCAGATTATTCAGGACTTCTGCGCCCCCTATTATCCATAACATATCAAAGCCCCTGAGCGCATCAATGCACATCAGTCTTTGATTTCCGGTTCCGGACTCTAAATTTGAACTCATAATAATTGTTTTTTATCTCAAAGCCGGACAAATCAATTTAATCTTTTTCAGTCCCTTTAGCCATTTCCGCTTTTGAATTTTCAGTAACGGAAACCCCAATCAGAATAATTGCATTTTCATTATTCCCCATGTAATTAACCGGTTTCAATTTTATTTCCTTTATCGCCTTGCCTAATCTTGGATTTTCCCATTCAAAAGCGAAGAAAGTGATCGGATTGCTATTTTCACCTGAGCACAGAATTGACGGAGCATTATAAGCATATTGATTCTGGCTGTATTCAACCCTGGGTTTTTCAAATGATGCAACTCTCTGCTTCCATCTCCAGTCCAGAATGTTCACTCCATACCTTATCGGAACTGTTACCAGAAGTCCGTCTTCATAGACTATCTCATACCATCCCAGGAGCTCTGAAGTATCATAAAAGTTGCAGATTGAAGCATAGGCTTTTTGATTGATTCCTTCCCTGGCACATGCATGCAGGAAGAGGATGCTGTTAACATCCTGGTTTATTTTTATTGATGGAATGGATTCATTGGCAATTTTATCTTTCAGTGTTGAAGCTGCAACAGCTTTCAAATTGTCAGCCGAAGGAGTATTCAGTTTAAAGAGCCTGCTTCCTGACCTGACAATTCCCGTCATAAGGTCATTGGAATTCACGCTGTCGATCCCGTGTTTCAGATCAGAATTGAAATACTGCGAAATATCGATGGGGGTCACTTTGCTTCCGGCTTCAGATGGAAGCTTATTCCCGCTGAACCTGTAATTAATATCTCTTACCAGGGCATCTGTAATTATTGCCAGCATATCAGGGGGAACATATTGTTTTGACCACAGTAGATTTGAACAACCCAGGAAATCAACAAGCTGGTCCTTCCCGAAATTGAACTCTGTTGTTGCTGCCCAGGATGACGGTGCACCGCCCAGGAGTCCTTTTATCTCAGATCTCTCATCCCATTTTTCAATATCAGCCCGGAGATTACCGTAAACCTGCCTGAATCCGAAATCAGAAACATGCTTATCGTTGGAAAGCTCATCCCAGAACCAGTTGAAAACCAGGATATCTTTTGGGACAAGCTTAAGCACCTGCTCCGGTTTCAGGGCGCCGGGGATCCTATATTGGTATCCTGTGGAAGATTTCCACGACTGAAATTCCTTTTCAGTCACCGACTCAAGAAGATGATCTCCCCACAAAGCTGTCTTGATACCCTTCTTCGCCAGGTATTCATGAATTTTTGTGACATCAGCTGCATATAATTCACCATAATCTTTCCCTTTGCACAGTTCGCACAGATCCTTTTCCATCCTCCATTCGTCGTGGCCGATATGAATGATTGACGGATGTATTACATCAATATATTCATCGAGAACATCAAAATAGAGCTTATAGCTCCCGGGTTTAAGAGGGCAGTAAGTATCCGGGACAGGCTGATTCATGTTCTCTGCAAGCTCCTCATGTCCGGCAAGAAGGTAATATGCATGAGTAAGTGACGGAAGCTCGGGTATGACCTCAATATTGAACTGCCTCATATAATTCACAAGATCAGCCACTTCATCTTTCTCGAGGATACTACCGTCAGCATTGTCCTGGTGGGAGGAATTCTGATATTCCATATGCTGGCCGGAAGGCCTGTCGAGCCTGCTGGAATTAAGCATCCGTTCAAATTTAACAGCCCCTGTATTCAGTTCAGGATGCCTCTCAAGACGCATGTTTGCGTTAAGCTCAAGTATTATGGTGTTGAATTTGTAATAGGCGACAAAATCGCGGACAAATCTTTTGAAGAAAGTGATGTTTTCCCTTCCTGGCAGGTAGAGTTTAATACCTCTGAATGGATATTTTGGGGTATCCTTTACTTTGACTTGGTGTACCACCAGCTTACCGTCCGGGACACTAATGAGCTGTCTCAGTGACTCGAGGCCGAAAAGAGCCCCTTTTCCGTTATTTCCGGCGACCACAATATTCTTTGATGTCACTGAAAGAATATAACCTTCATCACCCAGTGCTTTAAGCTCACCCGTAAGTCCCTGCTGATCACAATAAGTTTTCACAAGGGGATTTGTAATATCCCCGATCAGGATGAATTTATCTGAAAGAGTAAAGGTCTGTCTCCGGTTTATCATAACCGGCAGCTCATATTTATCTGCAAATTCGTTTGCGATAAGTCCTGCAAGAAAATTATCCTGACTTGTTGCCTTCTCCGGAACAAGTATAAAGGTATTTGAATCTATTTCGAAACTCCCGTTAAGAACCTGAATGTCAAGAGGAAAGGGAAATATATACATCTTATAATTTCCTTCCTGGGCAAATACCTGGTGATAAAAGGTGAGCACCACGGTAAAGACAAGCAATATACGTGCGTATTTTTTCATATATGCTTAAAAGCTGTTAAGTTTTTTCTTAGCCGCTGTAACCATTCCGGCAGCTGGTTTGCCCTTCAATGCAGCAAGTGTGAATGGAGCGAGGAGGCTATTGAGATCCTTCAATCCGGTGGTATTGTTTTCCCTGGTGAATTGTTCGCGGAGAATTCTGATCTTTTCGAAATCCTGTATTCCTTCGATAAACTTTTCAAAACGGACTGAAGAGCGAGGACCCGGGTATATCTGGTAAAGATCCCCTCCCGGCCAGGTCCGGAACCTGGAATCAAGAAGCGGTTCCCTATTCCAGTTATTGTATGCCCAGCGGAGGTAACCGGTGAACCCCTCTGCAGCAGCATACCAGCTTATCCAGACATTCTCAGCCGGTTCCGAATAAGTGAATCCGTTCGGCCGGTCGGTGCCGCAGGCTGTGTAGTATGTGGAAGGCTTTCCTGCCAGCTTACGTTCATTGAGCACCGGGGCAGGAAAGACCTGACCGATATTAATACAGTAATCATAAATGTCTTTTTCTACTTCCGGGTGATAATCACCGGCCAGTGCAACTTTCCAATCCCGATCGACCTCCCTCAGGAGATAAATCACTGCCTTCATGCTCTCAAGATCCCGTTCATCCATTGTAATGGCGGTCCTTCCGAACCATCCTTTGCTTTTAAGGTGGGTGGTAAAATCCGTAATCATGGGCGTCCAGAAATCGGTGTAAGCCTGTGAACCAGGTTTTGCATTTATTACCGTATCCATACGACCAAGAGCCTCATCGAAATAAATGAACGACAGGTCCCAGGTGACCATTGTGTAACAGTTTAACCGCTGATCGATACCAGCTCCCATAAGAGTGGATATATACCTGTCGAAGATCTTATAATCGTACGACCAGCTTCCGTCTTTCCTCCGGGTCCAGTAAATCAGTGACGGATCATCGTGATAAACATGCCCCTTTCCCCATGGCTGGTCAATAATATTTGCAGTAATGGCTTTTTGTCCCGCCTGTGCCAGCATGCTAAAGTACGGGACCATCAGCCGGAAGTGCTCCTCGCTCCATAACCCCACATCGTGAACCTTTGCAATTGCAGCAGCACTCTGCCAAAGGTCGAGGTCATATTTCCACTCCGAAGCCGGAGGAAGAACATGATCAAGGACATTAACCGATATTTTCAGTTCATGTTTTTCAGGGGTCAGCACGGTAACAGTCCCTTTATAGGTTCCATTTTTTACGATTTGAGGAACCCTGATGGTAAGCCAGACCGGCCGGACAGTTCTGGCATCCATAGATAGAGAATCTGCAATATCTATCGGATCTTCAACAAGGGATGAGTCATAATCAGTTGTCTTTCGAGTATCACATCCCCGCCCGAATTCGTCTGTCATAACATATCGGACAAAGCCTGTACTGATATTCCCTGCATTTATTATATCTCCATTGTTATTCTTAAGATCACTCACTTCTACTTTCAGGGATTCAATATTCTTTTTTGTGCTTACAATAATCTGATTGTGAACCTTCTCTCCTTTCCAGGCCGTTGCGGTCCATTTTGTTTGCCTGGGTCCTTCAAATGCCTTTTCCTTTGGGTACCTGATATTGTCATCGGCGAAGCTTACTGTTATATCTTTCCTTATTTTCGACCAGCCGGTACCTGTCTTTACCGGGTCTGGCAGTTCAGTGTAGTATCTTTTCCCGGGTTTGCTGAAGCTCACATCCGCGGCAGATCCCTGCCGGGTGAGTAATGGTCTGATGAACTGAAAGTCCTCATTATTGCCATTTATTTTTACCTCCATAAATCCGAAATCCGCAGAGTCAGTCCCAAATGCAGTCGATCCACCTGAAATATAATGGATACCATTGAAGAATAACTCCATATATAAATGGGTATGTCCTTCAAGGACAATCTTCAGATTATAATCTCTGAATAATGCCAAAACTGCTTCAGTTTCCGGCGACATAACTTTTAATGAGGATGAGGTGAGAGCGTGAGGATTAACAACCGGCGGATGAATTGATATCACCAGAGGCATTTTTTTATCTGTCGCTGATAGCTCGGTTTTTATCCATTCGATCTGTGATGAATCGATCCCCTGTGTATAGTTTTTTTCTTTTTCGAGAATCTTTATCCCGTCCAGGACAAAGAATTTCCATCCGTCATACCCAAAACTATAGAATCGTTCACCATAGCGTTTTACATACATCTGTTTACCCCAATTGGGATTTGTTTTATCAATTCCACTCTCTGCAGTGATACCAACAATCTCATGATTTCCCATTGTTTTATAAACCGGCATTCTGAACGCTTTAAACTCCCTGTCCATAAGATCGAAGAGAGCTTCAGCTTTTTTATCGTTCACATTCTTCGCGGTATAGATCATATCTCCACCAGTCAGAACGAAATCAGGATGAAGATTATTTACATGCTTTACTAGCTGTTCAAAACCTTCTACAGCCGAAGAATCCGGGTTCAGATGGATATCAGGAAGGTAGACAAAGGAGAAGTTCTTCTGGGCTGAAAGGATATTCAGATTGAGAAGAATAGACAGGAAAAATATGATCCTTTTCATTTTAGCGGTGCATCAGGATTAATCTGTTATTGATCAGGAACAGTGAAGAAAAATTCTGCATTTTTATTATATATCTTGTCGATAACATTCCTGGGAAGATTCAATCCTTTAACTTCTCCCTGTATATTTCTGATATTCTGAATCGAATCTGTTGCCAGATAGATCCAGTTTGATTTCCACCTTTCGAGGAGGGTCTGAGTTCTTCCTTCAGGATTTGATTCGTTTGCATTTATTGTAATGTCAGTTCCATACATGATCCTGTCCTGATATCTGATCATAAAATCACACACCCGTTCCAGGTCGGCAATGGATTGGTACTGAAGATGTGCAATTCTTGCCGACATATCAATCTTCAGATCCGGAAACTGGTCCATCCGTTTTGCTATCTCATCAACATTCCATTCAAGGCTTGCAAGATGTGCCCCTGTAAAATTAAGCTCCGGGTGTTTTCTCAGAAGGTTATCCCTTGCATTTATCTGGTCTTTGTATGACGGTGCCTCGGGGTGCAGAAACATATGGTATTCAGGATTGGCTTTGTAATACCTGGCATTGGAACTGTCGGTCATTTCCTTCAGCGGGAGCCAGCAAATCCTTGGTTCTCCCAGATGACCCATAACTGGGATCTTATTCCCCTCAAGGTATTTGAAAACAGGATCAAAAACAGGATCATCGACCATCACATATTTGCCATTCTTGTCCCTTATAACCATACCTATGTTTTTCCAGATCTTAATTCCCGTTGCGCCGGCCTTCCTATTCCTTTCTATCTGCGCGATAGCAGTTTTGGCAAAATCTGCAGTTACAAAGCTGTCAGCAGAAAAAATTCCCAGAAATGCGAATTTGGCCGGCCACTTTTTTAAGATTGTTTCGGCTGTATCCAGCTGTTCCTCCCATGGGGGGCCAGAATCGACATTAGGGGATACCACTCTGAAATTATACCTGGCAGCGAACTCCATATAAAAGGGATTCGTTGACCGGATGTGTAAATGGACATCAGTCTTGGGAACTTTTGTGAAGTCACCGTATGTATAATATTCAGACTTTTCTTTACATGCGATTATGACGACGAAGAATAAAGCAGCCACACTTAAGATCAGACCGCCTTTCAAAGGTCTTTGATGACATTTCAATGTAATTCCCATGGTGCACGATCCTCGTTATAATTCAGATAAGCACGTCTTCCAAACTGCAATTAATTGCCCGGCGTTTATCTTATTAATCTGTAAATACCGGTTGGGTCCATGCCATTTTACCTTCAGAGTTTATAATTTTTACCCTGACATAATAATTGCTCTTCTTCGGACGATAAATTGCCTTATCCCCTATTACTGTCTTAAGCACAATACCGTTTTTACCAATGAATTTAATGGTGTCTCCATTCTGTGAATCAACACTTATTGAGTTATTTTCTACCTGGTAATCATTCAGTATTACACCTGTAGTTGCATAAAAGTTGCCTGAACGGATATTCTCTAAAATATCAGATTTTGTCAATGCGGGAGCTCTTACCATTATCCACCCTCTCCCCACATTTGCTTTTTTGTAATGATTATCATCCGAAGCCACTGCGTAGACCATGCGTCCATTTGGAGCAGAGAGAACGCTGTCCCAAAGAGCTTCTGTAGCAGGTGTGTCCTTAAGCCTTCCACCATTAACAACTTCAAGATGATTAAGCCCTGCAGTACCGATAAATGCTGAGGCAGATACAACAGGATCCTGAGGATGATTAAGTATCGGTAAACCGCCTGCTGCCAGAATTTTGGCAACGCCATCCTGCAATGAAGTTTCCCCTCCAATGAAACTATTTATTCCAAGTGCTGTATGATGTCTTGTTTCACTGAGTTCGATACCAGACAGCATTATGAATCCCGGAGGATTTGAAGCTTCGTCGTGACTGAATACCTTCTTCTGTAAAACATGGTCATTGTGTTCGGAAAGAACAAGGAAATCATATCCGGCATCTTCGTACCATTTTGCAATCATGGGTACATCATTGGTATCATTTTCATCGGAAAACGTGGCATGAGTGTGTGTATTTCCACGGTACCATATTTCCTGAGACAGTCCGGCAGGTTGAATCATCTTAACATCACCTGAAGCAGGTTCGACAAAAACCGGGTTGGAATAGAACCATAAATCTGAAAAAGCCACTGCTTCATTGTTTTCTCCTGCAATGTCAGGAAGGGGATTGCCTTCGTCATCAAGGTCTCCGGGAGTATTCAGGGCTAAGTTTGTACCACGAAGCCTGAAATACATCTTACCGTTTATTTCTGTCTGAAATGAAATCTTCTTCCAACCGTTTCCCGAATCAGACCATTTTATACTTTCGATTCCATTTGTGTCACTTACTCCTCCAGTTGCATCGAATCGTGCGATAACCCTTGTGGTTGATACATTGTCCTTTGAGTAGTCAGGACTTGAAGGGGCAATGAGTCCTGTAACCTGACCGGCAATCAGATCAATATGGTCAAGTTCCGGATTTGTATAATCGCTGTATGTATTAAAATTGACAGACTCCGGATCAAGTACTTCTATCTCAATCTTTACGCTGTTTTTATTGGTCTTAAAGGTTTGTCCCAAGGTCGCATTTCCGATCCTGAACCTCAAACCAGTTATGAGATCACCGGTTACGATGAATCTGTTCCCTGAGCGCATACCGTCTATTAAAGCCTGGGCATCATTCTTTTTTGACACCCATGTATAGGTTTTCTGGTATTCCCCCGGATAAAAGTCATCATCCGAATGATAATCGGAGCTGGCAGATATCCACCAGTTTCTACCTTCACTCAGGAGTGCATCCCAAAGGCCTCCTATCTTTGATGTGAATGGTCCGGCTCCTCCAAATGTTGCTCCTTTCCTGCCGTTTATCCCAACAACAAAAGGAGAGTCTTCCAGGTCGTAGCTTCCGCGTATTGTGTTGCTCTGATGCCCCGGCATCCCGTCAAAACCGAAACAAAAATCGGGAGCTGCATTGTTAAAATCTCTGAAGTCAGCTATTGAATACCCTCCTGATTTATCAGGATGGCTTGGGACTACATAGGTTTGCCGTGGATAATTCGCCTGAAGCCATTTGACAGCTTCAAGGGCTTTTTCCTTACCCTCCAGACGACTCTTTTTCCATCCGAATTCCCGTCCACCTGTAGTATCTTTGTCATCATCATCGAACATATATTCGAACTGAGCCAGCGGATCACAATTCTCTTTACCCGAATCAAACTGGTTAGCGATAATAGAAACATTCGCATGTTCATGTCCGGGTACATTCCATTCGAAGGCCTGTAGAATTAATTTGTCGGGAAAGATCTTTCGCCAAAGTACTATATCCTGAAAATTGTAATACTTGAGCGATTGCCATCTCCACATAAATCCGGTATCTTCCGCTTCCTGAGGGGAACCGAGAGGCTTTATTCCGGCACAGGCCCAGGTTACGGAAGCCCCAAGATCAATACCCGAAGCGCTTCCCCAGTTCTCACGTGTTCCTCCATGGTCGCTGTTCGACCACCAGTCGAGCCCGAATTTATCTGAGGCTTTCATTACATGCCCGATCGAATAATCCCCTCCGGAATATGTAGTGTGCTGATGAAAATCCCCAGCGACATAAGCACCAGCTTCAGCATGATTCAGGTTCTTGCCAGAGTTATCACCTTTACAGGAAATTAATAGTGTGACTGCTATAGAATAAAAAAGCTGTAAAAGAAATTGTCGTTTCATATATTTCAGGATTACCTGGTTACCAATTCATCAATTTTTTATCAGACTGATAATTAAATATCTGCTAAAAGGAACTAATTAAACATATTACACGGTCTTATTCAGGTTGGGAGTTCAATTCAACAGCGCCGATATCAGGTGCTGGTCCGATAATATATTTTTTATCAACTTCCAGGATGGTTTTACCATTAAGTTCATATTTCAATTTCCCGGCATCAATACAGGGACTTTTCACTTCAGGCATGAAACTGCTTTTATCGAGCAGCGGATCGATTGAGGATATATTCCCTTCCCATGTTACTGCTTCATCAAACTCAATAAAATCCTCACCGCCGTTCTGGTAAAATAAGTTGTTCATTACAACAGAATTCTTCCCGAACTTTTTGAATCCTCCCTGTGAATTTCCCTGTACAAGGTTATTGAGTGCGACTAAAGTATTTCCGCCTGTGGCTCCTATCTGATTACCTGTAAGGGTATTGTTATAAAAACATATAAGTTCATCCATGGTTGTGGCCCCCGACATATCCTCCCTCGAGTTTGTGCCTTCCATGCATCCGAATCCGGTTTTACAGTCCCGGATTATATTATGATGGATATCGAACGTCTTACCAGTGAAAATATCGTATGAGATCAACTGGATCCCGGCATTATTGCTGCCGACGATTGTGTTTTCGCGTATTATATAATGAATATTCTGATCGGGGTAGTCGTACAACCTTATCTCAATCCCGTCATCGTTACTGTTCAAAATTGTATTATGTTCGACAACAATATT
>DAIUKI010000010.1:0-20010 GCA_036848255.1 Bacteroidales bacterium
ATCGTAAATGTTGAAGATCAGCATCTTCCCTGAAAGGACGTTTCCTGATCCGGTAATGATCTTGATAACCTCATTTGCCATTAAGGTCCCGGTTATCCCGGGCAGCACTCCGAGAAGTCCTGCTTCAGATGGCTGCGGATTCCTGAAATCCCGGTCATCTGATTGAGGATTAAAGCATCTGTAAGTGGGCCCCCCGGCATAATTAAAAACCGAAACCTGTCCCTCATATTTGTAAATTGCCCCGTGGACCATCGGTTTTCCAAGTATTACGCATGAGTCATTAATTATATACCTGGCACTTAAATTATCGGTCGCATCAACAATTACATCGTAATCTTTCAGGATATTCAGTGAGTTTGAGGCATCTATCTTTAGGTTAATCCTTTCAGTTTCAATATTATTATTAAGATACTCAATCCTGTTCGCGGCTATTATTGATTTGAGTTTTCCGGTATCTTCAGTGCCATATAAAATCTGCCGCTGAAGGTTGGTCTCATTAACTGTGTCAAATTCTGCTATGGCTATTCTCCCTGTTCCGGCGACCGCAAGGTATTGAAGCACGGGGCATCCCAGCCCACCGGCCCCGATGACAAGAACACTTGCCTGTTTGAGCTTCTTCTGGCCGCTGATACCAATCTCCGGCAGCATGATCTGCCTGGCATAACGACGAATTTCGCGGGGGGATAAAATTGAATCGGGCATCAACAAATATACAAAAAAGGCGACAGGCGACGGGCATCAGGCAACAGGAAATCCATTTTCCCCATACGCCTTCTGCCTGATGCCTGACGCCCGTCGCCCGTCGCCTTAGTCGTTAAACGTAAATGCCACTCCGATTTCGAATGGCTCGACGTTCAGGCCGTTAGGTCCTTTGAGATCCTGAAACCATGGTGTAAGATAATATGTCCCGAAGATCATGAAATTTTCATATCCCACCCTTGCGGTCACTCCACCCCTCAGGAGGTTTAGATTGTACTCCCCGTTTGTCCTGGTCTTTTCCCCATCCTCATAAATTATCTTTGTCCATGCATTAAGCTTTATTGCCCCAATGACACCGGCAGCAAGGTTCAGCCTGTTGTAACCTGCAGGGATCTGGACTTCAAACATAAGCGGAGCGGTCAGATACAAGGTGCTGAACCTCGATTTCTTTACCGGCACTGTATTGTCGGGTATCAGTTCGGTAAGAATGCCGTCGGTGCCGACAGTTATGCTGTTTGTTCCACCGAACCTGTAGGTGTTCCAGTTTAAGCCTATCCCAGATACCAGCCCTGTATGCCGGCTGAATCCGATGTTTATCTGCGAGAAATTAAGATTAAAGCAATTGGAACGGTTTGTGTTAAGCTTCATATATGAGATTTGTGCAGGAAGCGTCATTGATTCGGCATGGAGATAATTGTTAAAACCTGCTTCAAATCCTGCCCAATGGCCCCTGAAATTCCTTCCGCCCCTGTAGCGTTCCTCATTCTCCCGCTCCTGATCACGAGTCCTGGTACGGTAACTGTCCCGGTCTTTTTCCGGATACAGGTTTCTCTCCCTGCCAGCCTTCTCGAGATCACGCAGTTCCTCGGCATAATCTTCGATATCAACCTTTTTCCCGTCGGGGGAATCCTGAATATTCAATCCCCTGTCGCCCAGGCGTATTAATACAAGCGAATCGTTTCCGTCAAAACGGAAGAAGTCATTACCGATAATTATCGTTACATTTTCGCTGGTATCTGACCCGGCATGTTTCTTTTCGATAACCGTTATTTCGCGCGATTGCAGTGTGAAGGACTGGCATCCCAGCGCCGCTGCACAAATTAAAATAAGACTCTTTTTCATGGCTGTTTCTATTTCTGTTTTTCACTGCTGGGACGCATACGGGAATTAAAAAGTTACAGTGGTTTTACAGGCTTTTTAACCGGAGCATTGAATTTTAATAATCTCGAACTGAAGTTATAGGATCTTGCATCTCCATTTTCATCAGTGTTCTTTTGAAGTGCGATTTCCCACCCAAAAAGCTTGTTCAATCCCGTAATTCCGGCCTGCGCTATTTCAAATGATTCCACCGGCCTGGTGCCGGCGTTGTTGTTTTTCATGATCTTTTCATGGAACAACCGTGCAAGGAAAAGCTGCACATTGCTCCGGTATTCTATAAGGGGGGGTACATAACCGGGATCATATTTCCGCAAGGCACCATACTCATTTCCGTCAGCCATCAAAATATCCCGGGGAACTTCAATCTTAAGCTTGCCGGGCGATTCGGCCCTCTGAAACAGGGTTACCGGATCAACGGGCTCCTGATAATCAGGTCCGGTAATTTGATCAGCCAATTCCCCGGATGAGATCTCCGGGATCGGTTTTATTGTATGGGTGTCAATGACCGTTATGGCGGCTGGCGGTTGTTCCTCCCTGTATACTATTGCCTGACGGGACTTAATAATCAGAGTATCATTTTCGGAGTTCTGAGCAATTTGCGGGATTTCTCCCACGGAATTTTCCCGGACAAGCATAAATATCGATACAACAAGTGCAATGGTTGCCGCAGCGCTCAAAACAACTACTGACAGCCGAAAGATCTTCTGACTTATTGTTAGTTTTTTGACAATGCTTTTCCGCCCGAAGCTGCCTGCCTCAGGCTTAAGTCTGAGCTTCTGAATGAGCTCAAAACTCTTTCTTCCCGATTCATTATGGCTTATGATCTCATCCAGTTCAGCTTTCTGTCCGGGAGTAATATCGTTCTCAAGACAGGCGATGCATAACTGATCAAACTGTGATTCTGAGAGGTTTTCGGGTGATCGTTCAATGTCTTTCTTTCTGCTGTAGATTAAATCGGTCGGGACAAGGTAGACCATTGCCAGTCCGTTCAGCTCCTCTTCAAGATCGGGATTCTCGCTGAGGAATACCCTGAGCTCGCCGGCCTGTTGTTCGTTGAGGTTGCCATCGAGCCAGTCGGTAAACCATATTTCATAGTTTGATCTGTCGGGCTTCATAATCAAATCACAGTTTCAATTTTGCCGATATAATTCTTAAGGGCCACTCTCCCCCGGTATATATTAATTTTGACCTGTGCTTCGGTCAATCCAGTTATTTCGCCGATCTCCCTGTAGCTGTATCCCTCATAATCGCGCAACAGAACCAGCGATTTCTGGTTCTCGGGGAGCCTCTCCAGTGCAGAATGCAGAATTTCATTCAGGTCGGTGTACTGTGATTCCGAAACGAAATCATAATCATCCGTATCTTCAAGGTTTGTAATCCTGGTTTCCTTACGGATAATATCGATCATTGTACGGTAAGCAGTTGTAAACAGCCACGATTTAACAACGGGATATTCTATTTCGATCACGTTTCTCCACAATTTTTCATAGCTGTCCTGCACGATATCATTTGCACGCTCTGCATCCTTGAGGTTGGCCCGGATAAAGCGGTAAACGGAATCAGAATACTCTTCAACAGATCTGTTATATTCCTTTACTGTCATAAATCGAATTACAGGATAAAGACGGGCGAAGATTAAAATAGTTACATTACGTTCAGCTAATAATCATATAAATAGCACAGAGCACAGAGCTCAGAGCACGAAGGAAGTAAACTCTGCGCCCTGCGCCCTGCGCAGTTTTTAGTTTTAGTTATATTGGTACACCTTCACCCAGTCAACCTCCATTGTCGTCATGCCGCTGATGGGTTTGTCGAGACCCCCGGCCAGCAGTACATACATTGGCACCTGGGGCACATTTGATGTCTGTCTGAAGATCTCCTGTCCGTTTATCTTCCAGACAAGCTTATCCTGTGTCCATTCGAGACTATAGATGTAAAAATCATTTGCATAGCGCGGACCTATGGAGCTTTTTGAGAAGCGTCCGGGATCTGCAACAAAATCTGTCCAGACTTTATTATATGAGGTCCGGCAGATATCAATATGGGGAGTGATTTTATCGGCAAGCATCCAGAAATTGTTTCTGGCGGCAGGATTGCCTAATTTAATTTTGGCGGAGAAAACGCCATACTTCTGCCTGAAGCTCTTGCCTGTATTGATGAGCCCTGAGGTGTAGCCGAATTCCTTTGTTGTAAATCCTGTTACAGGTGACCATACTTTCCCGGTAGTTTTTTGCGGCTTGGTATGGATCTTCAGAAGGCTGTTTCTGACCTCGAAATTATCCTTTTCAGTATAGGCATGAAGATCGTTTTCAACGGAATAATTGTTTTTAAGAAACTTATCTCCCCAATAAAAATTGGTCAGCCATTTTTTCAGATCGAGACTGACGCCTTCAAAATCATCAGCGAAAGTGAGCTCTTTCATTTTGAGAACATCAAACTTGTTGGAATCCTTAACCTTGAAATACCAGACGATATCCTCATTCTTTTTCAGCTTTTCATATTCCTGGACATCCTTAAATTCTTCGGTCTTTTCAAATCTTTTGGTATCGAGGAGATAGCTCTTTTTTTCCCTGAAAGCAGGTGTTGCCACATACTCTTTCAGCTCATTGTATCTTGCAAGCCGGGCCGAACCGTCAACGTTAAGGAAGTTTGCATATTCTTTCGAGGATTTGAAATTATAGTACTCCTTTAAGTCCAGACTGTTTTTCTGGCGGTTGTACTCGAGAAGCTTTTTGTACTCTTCAGTATCCTTGAACGTTATTGGCTTCATATTCTGTTTGGCAAGAAATCCGGAACTTTTGATGAAATTTCCAAGTTCCTCAAATTTTTGCACCGCTTTTGATTTTGTTACACTTGTGGGAGACTTGAGGAAAGCTTTGATCTCAGGATCTTTCTTCAGCGACTTGTATTCAAGAAGCTTTCTGTATTCATCCGAATCCTTGAATGTTATCGGTTTCATCTTTTGTTTCTGCCTGAAAGCATTGGATTTGATGAAACTCTCAAGCTCTTCGAAATCCCTGATCTTTTGTGATCCGTCAAGATCCCTGAATCTTTTAAGCATGCCTCCGGATATAGTTTTGAAGTACATCAGGATATCACTGGCCTTCTGCAATTTCAGAAACTCTTTTTCCCTGGTGAATTCTTCCGAATTTTTATACTGCAGGGATTCTATTTCCTTTCTTTTCTGCACAAATGATGAAGAGTTGACCAGATCGTGGAGTTTTGTATATTTTGAAAGCAGGTCGGATTTTGTGAATGACCCGAGCTTTTCGAACTCATCGGTCAATGCTTTTTCAGCCTGTTCAATTTTAGATGTTGAGGGGATTAATCCAAGTAAAAGCCTGAGACTTGACATTGTAAAAAGGTTTTTAGCAATTGGTTAAAGATAGATAAACTTGTATAATAACGTTACCGGATGCCAATTATTTGATCGGGGAAGGATAAATTCAGAACCCGGGGGATTCCCCTGGGCCGGAAAACCCTTTGGCATTTATCGGCTCTCTGAGCTGAAAAATATAAAATACAGGAAATACATATCGTATTACAGTAAATAATATACCTGATACAACAAATAATTTACCTGAAACAATATCGAACTATCCTTGGGACTAAAGTCCCGGTTCCACTTACCTCCTCCGGGCTTTAGCCCAACTTAAAAAATTTCCCAAAAAATTTGCTTTATTAAAATGCACCTTTTAACTTTGACTGACCGTTTAATCAAAAACAGTTTTTCCCGGTTGGTTTTATTGAACGAACGATTAGTCATAAAATGTCACCGCGAACTTCCAAACAAAATGAAGAGATAAGGGAAGAAAAAAGAGCCCTTATAATGGATACCGCTCTTATGCATTTCGCAAATGAAGGCTATTATGCAACCACAATCAATCATATCGCGAAGCATGCAGGGATCTCAAAAGGATTGATGTACAATTATTTTGACAGTAAGGAGGAATTACTGAAGGCTATTATCCAAAAATCGATTACAGAGGTAATGAACTATTTTGACATCGACAGGGATGGATATCTTTCAGAGCAGGAATTTGAATTCTTTGTCAGGAAAATAAATGTCATGCTTAAGGAAAAACGCTCTTTCTGGCGGCTATTGTTCCAGCTTCTGATGCAGAATGAAGTCAGGGAACAGTTCCTGAAATCATTTGTGGGAACCGATTCGCTGGAACATTCCGGAAATGTTCCGGGACTGATATTGCCTGCATCCCAGATAATGAGAATAATTACCGACTATTTTATCAGAAAAAAGGGAGTTATGGATGAAAGCTATGATCCTTTCCTGGAACTTAAAATGTTTCTAATCACCCTGAAAGGGTATGCTCTAACAAGTATATATGCCGATGTTGCGGAGGATAAGAACAACGAGAAGGCAATAAACAGGATAATAGAGCTTTATAAATAAATAAATATGAAAGTCACGATTTTAGCGATATTATTTCTTCTTCTGCAGCTTCCAGGTCCTGACAGTGTTTCAGCACAGCAGATCAGCGCCACCGATATTGTCCGTAAATCGGATGAAAAACTAAATGGTGAAATGACTGGCTACAGTGTAATGTCAATGACTATCATAAGGCCGGCATGGCAGAGAACGGTGGAATTCAGGGCATGGTCGATGGAAGATGATTATGCACTTACATTAATAACTGCGCCTGCCCGTGAAAAAGGACAGACTTTTCTCAAACGCAAAAACGAGATGTGGAGCTGGAACCCCTCGATCAGCAGGCTCATTAAACTCCCTCCGTCAATGATGTCGCAGGGCTGGATGGGATCAGATTACACCAACGATGATATCCTCAGGGAATCGTCGGTTGTTGATGATTACACACACACAATTGAAGGAGAGGAGGAGATATCTGGCAGGCAGTGTCACAAGGTTAAACTGCTTGCTAAACCCGATGCTGAAGTACTCTGGGGTCACCAGATGTGGTGGATCGACAAAAAGGAATTTATTATTCTGAAAGCAGAATTATTTGATGAAGACGACATGCTCGTCAGAACAGAATATGGGAAGGAGATGAAGGTCCTCGATGGCAGGTTTCTGCCTACTCTTATTGAACTGATTCCTGCAGACAGCCCCGGAAATATGACAGTGCTTAAGATCATTGAGATGAAGTTCAATGTAAAAATGGATGAAAGCTTCTTCTCGCAGCAGAATATGAAAACGATAAGATGAAGGTCCTTGTTGCTGGTTCCTTATTACTGGTTAAGAACCACCCGGCACCAAGCACCCAGTAACCAGCAACTATAACCAGTTAAATTAATAATCAATTAAGGAGGAGATGACCGATTCCCAGCTTGCATGGAAAAATCTCTGGCGCAACAGGAGAAGAACCCTGATAACGTCTGCATCAGTGTTCTTTGCAGTCTTTTTTGCTCTTATTATGAGGTCATTTCAGCTTGGAACGTATGACAGGATATTCAAGAATATAGTTGAATCCTATACGGGGTATCTCCAGGTTCAGCACACAGATTATTTTGACGAATCAGTGATTGACAACAGCTTTGAGTTTGATCAGTCGCTTGTTGAAGCGCTGAAAACCGATCCCAATATCAGCAGCGCCATACCGAGACTTGAATCATTTGCCCTTGCTTCGGCGGAGAGCCGTACGCAGGGAGTGATGGTTCTTGGCATTGACCCCGAGGGTGAAGATGAGGTCACTAATATCAGGAACCAGATTGTGAAATACAAGCTTACCCCCGGGGCAATAAAGGCACTTAAAGGGGATAATATCCCGCAGCGGTCAAAAAAGCTGCTGGATGTTTTTGAAAATGAATCATATTCAGGTGAAGAACGGCTTATAATGGATCTGGACATTGCTGAAGATGATACAGCATCAGTGTTGCCGGTTTTACGCCGTCATGCTTCATTCAGGAACGGTTATCTTTCTTCCGGGGAAATGGGTGGTGTCGTTATCGGTGACGGACTCTCGGAATACCTTAAAACCGGTGTCGGCGACACCATTGTGCTGATGGGTCAGGGCTATCACGGTTCATCCGCAGCCGGCCAGTATGAAGTCAGGGGGATAGTCAGGCTGCCGGCACCTGACATTGATAACATTGTTGTCTATCTTCCTGTTGCGGAGGCACAGGAATTATTTGACGCCAAAGGGATGGTTACATCAGCTGTCCTGAAACTTGACAGGAATGATGATGAAAGCGTGAATCAGACAGGAGCCAGGATCATGAAGAAATTAAAGGAGCCTCTTACCGTGCGTACCTGGCATGAACTGAATGCACTACTTATAAACCAGATGGAAGCAGACAACAGAAGCGGAATGATAATGATAGGCATTTTGTACCTTGTAATAGCATTTGGTGTTTTCGGCACTGTACTTATGATGCTTGCAGAAAGGAAAAGGGAATTCGGGATGCTGGTTTCAATAGGAATGCGGAAGGGAAAACTGGCAAAAATTATTTCATTTGAAATGCTGCTTATAGGATTTCTTGGTCTGGCAGCCGGAGTTGTTGCATCACTTCCCATTGTATTCTATGGTAATGCCCGGCCGATAAAATTTACCGGTGAAATGGGTCAGATGTACAGAGATTATGGCTTTGAGCCGGTGATGCCCACATTACTGCCTGATACTTATTATCTGTGGCAGATTGTGGTGGTCCTTATTATTCTGATCGTAGCAATCTTTTTCAGCATCAGGAAGATATTTAAAATGGATGTAATTAATGCCCTCAGGGCATAATCCGACCTTACAATGATATTGGAAATAGCCTGGAAAAATGTCTGGCGAAACAAGACGAGGAGCCTTATCGTTATTGCAGCGGTCACGATAGGTGTTTTTGCCGGTGTTTTTACGATTGCTGCAATGAACAGCTCCGTTGTTCAGCGGATCGATGCAGCCGTTAATCAGGAAATCTCGCACATTCAGGTGAACAACAAGGATTTCAGAAGCAGCGCCGATATCCGGAACATCATTAACGATTATCCGTCATTGAAATCAGTGCTGGAAGCCACGCCGGGTGTAGTAAATACAACAGGCAGGATAATTATCAAGGGCATCGCCTCAACTGCATCAAAGAGCACAGGTGTTGAAATAACGGGAATAAATATTGAAAAAGAAAAGGAGATATTCACCTTGGAGAAAAAGCTTATTCCCGGTACCGGAAGTTATTTCGGTTCTGAAACAAAATTCAATACCGCATTCATCGGGGAGAAGCTGGCAAAGGAATTGAATATTATCAGGTACACTCTTACCGGGGATGCCTTATCAAAACTTGAATCAGAGGGTATTCCGACTGAAGTGATTGCAAAGCTCGGATCCATCCGCGATCAGAAATACCCAACAGATAAGAAATTTTCAAAATCTGTTGAGAAACTTCTTACCCAGCCTGAAATAAAGAAATTCAGCATTAAAATCAAAGAGGCAGCTTGGTCGTACCGCGATGGTTCAAAACTGATCCTTTCATTTCTTGATATGAACAACAACCGGACCGGTGCAGCATTCCGGGTTACAGGAATTTACAGGACAAATAATGATATGTTCGAATCCCTGTCGGTTTTTGTTCCGGAAAATGAACTCCGGGAACTGACAGGAATGGAGGAAGGCACTTACCACAGGGCAATAGCAAGGCTTGAAAATGATGAACTGACGGATAAAGTTACTCCGGAGATCAGGGAATCCCTGCCAGGATATGAGGTCCTTAACTGGAAGGAGATACAACCCGATCTGGCTATGATGGCCGACATGATGCAGGAGATCTATGGCATCTTTATGGCGATAATACTTGCAGCATTGGCATTCGGTATTGTAAATACAATGCTTATGGCGGTGCTTGAACGGACCCGGGAAATCGGTATGCTGGCAGCAATCGGAATGAACCGCAGGAAGATATTCTCAATGATAATGCTCGAGTCGGTGTTTCTGTCAATAGTCGGCGGAGTTATGGGAATGGCAGTAAGCGGTGCAGTTATCGGTGCCACTGCAAAAAATGGGATCAACCTGGTGAAATATTCCGAGGGAATGGAGGCTTTCGGTTATAGTGCACATCTTTTCCCGACTATTGATGTTCAGTTTTTTATAACTACAACTATTCTTATTGTTCTGACAGGTATTCTTTCATCGGTCTATCCGGCACGAAAAGCCCTGAAGCTGAATCCTGTCGAGGCGATCAGGGGTGAATAACAGATAAAAATCATAAATTATGGCAGTTGTTCAGATCAATAACGTTTACAGGACCTATCACGATACGGAGGTAGAAGTGAAGGCTATAAATGGCGTAACCCTGAGTTTTGAAAAAGGAGAATTTGCCGTTGTGGTAGGACCTTCCGGGTCAGGAAAGACAACTCTGCTAAACCTGATAGGAGGTCTCGACCAGCCCACAGGCGGGGAGATAGTAATTGCCGGTCACCGACTTTCCGGGCTTCGTCCGTCGGAATTGATCGACTTCAGAAAAGAGCATGTCGGATTTGTTTTCCAGTCGTACAATCTGATACCGGTGCTTACTGCCGCAGAAAATGTAGGCTTTATCATGAGCCTTCAGAAATGGCCGAAGGAAAAAAGAAAATCGAGGACAGAAGAACTGCTTGATTCCGTGGGTCTTGCCGACAGGCATAACAGCCGGCCTTCGCAATTATCAGGCGGCCAGCAGCAACGGGTAGCAGTTGCAAGGGCCCTGGCCGCTCACCCTGAATTCATCCTGGCAGATGAACCGACTGCCAATCTCGATTCAAAATCGGCCGAATCGCTTCTTGATATAATGGAAAAACTAAACCGGGAAGAGGAGATGACATTTATCTTCTCAACACATGATGTAAGGGTAATGAAAAGGGCAAGGCGGGTCATAACTCTTGAGGACGGAAAAGTAATTTCGGATGAATTGAGATCATAAAATAACAGGAGACATGCATTAGACCTTTGGGTCCTTCGTGAAATCCTTAGTGTCCTTCGTGGTGAATTGCTTTTTTTAACCACACCAAAGGTTATACAAAGGAACACAAAGTGAAAAACCAAAACAGATAATCAGGTCGATATGAAACGGATTTTCTCATCATTGATATTCATAATCCTCACTGCCGGCCTCTTCTCACAGGGGAAGGACAAACCTGTAACCCTGAGTGGCTACATTACTACAATGCAAACCGTTATGTTTGATTCTTTGTCAGGACCCTTTATGAATGAGAACCTTTTACACAACAGATTGAATTTCAAGGGATATTTAAGCGATAGAATCACTTTTTCGGCGGAGTTCAGGAACCGTCTCTTTACAGGCGATATGGTCAGGCTCGGAAGCTACTATTCAGGGATGATCGGTGCAGATGACGGAGTGGTAGATTTGTCGTGGAACCTGCTCGATAAACAGTCGTTCCTTCTAAATACAACAGTTGACAGGTTATGGCTCGATCTTCATTATGATAAGTTTCAGATTACTGTCGGACGGCAGCGCATAAACTGGGGACAAACCTTTGTATGGAATCCCAATGACATTTTCAATGCTTATTCATTTTTTGACTTTGATTATGTTGAAAGACCGGGAAGTGATGCCATAAGGTTTCAGTTCTTTCCGTCATCATCATCTGCTGCCGAGCTGGCTGTAAAGGTCGATGGGGACAAAGATGTGACGGCAGCGGGCTTGTACCGGTTCAACAGGTGGGGGTATGATATTCAGTTCCTGGCTGGATTCGTAAATGGCGAGGATGTTGTTCTGGGAGCGGGATGGTCAGGTGCAATAGGAAGCGTATCATTCAGGGGTGAGGGAACCTGGTTTGATCAATGGGAGGATTTTCCGGGTGATGAAAGCACTATCCTACTGACATCGGGATTCGACAAAATCTTCAGGGATAACTCTATGGCCCAGGTTCAGTTCATGTACTGCAATAATCCTCTTGAACTGAATAATTTCAACAGCTTTTATTCGGGCAGCCTTTCTTCAAAGGACCTTGCATTCTCGCGGTTCTCAGCCTTCGGCCAGTACACCTGGGCCGTGACTCCCCTGCTTAACCTGTCGCTTTCGGCAATGTGGTTTCCCGATCTTGATGGATATTTTGCCGGCCCCTCAATGGATTATTCACTCGCCGGGAATCTCGATTTTTCCCTGGTATGGCAGCATTTCAACGCAGTAATGAGCGGTGAGAAATCACAGATCAACCTGGGTTTTCTGAGGCTGAAATACAGTTTCTGAAAATTTCATACTTTTACCGCTTCAAAAACCTGATCCATCATGGCACTTGTACATGAATTTGAACGAAGCGGAAACTGGCTGTTCAAAAGAAGAAGCTGGCTTCCTGCAACCTTTATAGTCCTGGGATTGATTGTTATGTACCTGACCAACAGGCAGGCAATTATCTTCAGCATGACGGAAGAGCTGATCTTTCTTGTTGTCAGTCTTTTTGGGGAAGCCATAAGGATATATACAGTAGGGTATGCACCCAAAAACACCTCGGGGCGGAACACTGCAGCCGGCCAGATAGCAGATGAGCTGAACACAACAGGGATTTATTCCCTAGTCCGTCACCCGCTTTATGTCGGTAATTTCTTCATGTGGCTGGGGCCCGTACTTTTTGTCAGGACACCGGTCTTCATAGTTTTCTTTATATTGATTTACTGGCTCTATTATGAAAGGATAATGTTTGCCGAGGAGCAGTTCCTGAGGAATAAGTTCGGAGAAGCTTATGACAGATATTCAGAAAAAGTGAGGGCGGTCCTTCCTCGTTTAAGGGGATTCGTTAAACCGGCTCTTCCCTTTTCATTTAAAAGCATTCTCAGGCGCGAATACAACAGCTTTGTGAATATCTTTATAATATTCCTGCTTCTGGATCTTTTCAGGAACTTTTTCCTCTCAGAAAGAATATATCTGACGCCGATGTGGATTTATATCGGTATTCCGGCAGTACTTATATGGATAATAATAAGGCTGATCTTTAAAAAGACCAGCCTCCTGAATGATGATGGAAGGTAGCAATTTGTTCAGTCCCTGCTGCCACCCGTGAAAATCATTATGTAATAAAGCAGTGTGGCAAGCGAACCCAAAGCTGCAACGACATATGTATATGCGGCCCATTTGAGCGCGTCCTGTGCCTTGTCGTGATTCATCGACGATGTGATCCCCGTATTTGAAAGCCATGTAAGAGCCCGCTGGCTTGCATTGATCTCGACAGGAAGGGTTACAAAGCTGAAAAGGGTTGTAAATCCGAACAGTACAATGCCTGCAAATAAAAGAGCCGGGAATGTATTTACAAGAATTATCCCTGCAAGAAGTACCCACTGCACCCATTTTGATGCAAAGCTTACAGGCGGTACAAGCTTTGACCTTAATCCAAGCCAGGCATAAGCCGTTGCATGCTGAACTGCATGTCCGGTCTCATGTGCCGCAACTGCCGCAGCGGCAATGCTCCGGCTGCTATAAACATCCTGACTCAGGTTTATTGTCTTTTTGTCAGGATTATAATGATCGCTTAGCTGGCCCTGAACAGATTCCACCTTCACATCATAGATGCCGTGATCCCTAAGCATTTTTTCCGCCACATCGCGCCCTGTCAGCCCTCCGTCGGTTGGTATCTTTGAATACTTTTTGAATTTTGACTTTAATACAGCGCTTACAATCCAGCTGAGGATCATAAATGCAATAAAGATCAGCCATATGTTAATATTTGCATGTTGTGCTTCCATGGTTCCTTTGTTTTAATTTCAATTCACTTTTATCCAAAAGTCCTGCCAAAAATGATTCAGTCGGTCCTTAATGTCATTTTGTCATACACGGCAAAAATAATCATTCTTTATGGTATTAAACAGATGAAATTGCCAATTGCTATCTTTGCAATATGTTAAAGGAATTGAACAGGATACTTGTGATCATTTTTTCGCTTCCGGTCCATTTCTACAGGTATTTCATTTCTCCCCTCCTGGGGCAATCGTGCCGTCATGTACCCTCATGTTCGCAATATGCCCTGGATGCGCTTAAGAAGTACGGTCCGGCCAGAGGATCATTTATGGCAGCAAACAGACTAATGCGTTGCCGGCCGGGAGGCACGCATGGATACGATCCTGTTCCTCTTTTCAGATTTAAAAGATATGGGATTTTGATGCATTATAAAAAATGCAACCGCCTAAAACACTGATTTTAAGACCGCATGTTGACGAACGAAGTGAGGAAATCCCGGTTAGCGGGAACTGCAAGACTGCACGACTGCACGACCGCAAGACTTGCATGATATTTAAAAGTTCAGCTCATCCTTCAACTGCCTTAATCCGGCACGGCTCACCGGGAGTTTGTCGCCTGATTGAAGAATGGCAACATGGTTATCTTTTCCGTATGGTTCGATGCGCTTGATCTCGCCGACCCTCACTATGTATGACCTGTGGATCCTGACAAAATCCTTGTTTGACAGGTTGTCTTCGTAAAACTTCATGGTTTGCTGTTTAAGAGCTTTTCCGTTTGAGTGATGGATCATAACATAATCATCCTGGGCTTCAACATATTTGATATCTTCGACCGGGATAAGGTTGATGGCATTTCCCTTACGGACCACAACCCTGCTGACAGGAGCAGATTGTTCGGGTCTCTTGGAAAGCAGGTGGCTTACCGGTTCCTTATTTCCTGCTCCCGCCCATATCTTGTCTGCAGCTTTTTTAACTGCTTCGAGGAACCGTCTTTTCTCGAAGGGCTTCAGGAGATAATCCACTGCATTCAGCTCAAAGGCCCGTATTGCGAACTGATCATATGCAGTCGTAAAAATAATTTCAGGCCTTTCCGTCATGACCTCCACCAGCTCAATACCTGTGAGCCTGGGCATCTGGATATCAAGGAATACCAGATCGGGCTTAAGCGCGGAGATCGTTTTCAGTCCGGTAAAGCCATCGGAACATTCAGCGATCACATCAATATAATCGAGTTCCTTCAGATAGTACCTGACAATATCACGTGCCGGGGCTTCGTCTTCAATTATAACAGTCCTGATCTTTTCCATAGAAATTAAATATATTCCTGCGTACTGTATATTTTTTACCCCCAACCCCCCAAGGGGGGCTATATAAACATAGGTACAAAAAAGTTCCCCCTGGGGGATTTAGGGGTATATCGAAACAAATTTATCTCATTTATTTTGAAATCAGACCTCGGTTGGGATAAAAAGTGTGACTGTATATATCCCGTTTTCCTTTACAGACTTTATTGATGCCCTGTTTCCGAAGAAAAGGTTTAGTCTCCTTGAAACATTTATAAGGCCTGTGCCGGTTCCTTTTACAGACGATGGAGCCGGATCATAATTATTGCTTATCACTATTTCGAGATATCCGTTATTGCATGAAACGTTTGTCCTTATGCTAACAAGCTCAGTGCTTTCATAAACACCGTGCTTTATTGCATTCTCATAGAGAGGCTGAAGGATCATAACCGGCATTTTTGCATCAAGGCATTTTTCCTCAATAAGTTCTTCAGTTGATAACCTGTCGCCAAACCTCACCTTCTCGATTTCAAGGTATAACAAGAGGTTTTCGAGTTCGCTCCTGAGGGAAACAGACTGTTCATCTTTTTTTGAAAGGGCATATCTCATGAATTCCGACAGTTTAATTACCATCTCCCTGGCTTTTTCAGGATTGGTGATCGTAAGTGAGCTTATCGAATTTAGGCTGTTGAACAGGAAATGGGGATTGATCTGTGACCGCAGCATTTTAAGCTCAGTCTCCTTTACCAGGCTTTCAAGCTTTGCCTCCTTTGCATTCTTTTCCGACAGGTTGTGAAGGCTTACAAAAAGGTAATAGGCAAGAACAATGAGCCCGTAAATAAACACTCCGGTGCCCACCCTGTAGGGAAAAGTGGCATCCCAGTATGCCTGGTAATCATTCACCTTTGGCATAACAGCCAATGCGAAATACCGGGTTATTAAAACCCATAGTATAACGGAGATTGCTCCGCTGAGGACAATATTGGTAATTACGGATATGATTCTGCTGTTCGTTGCATTGAAATACCTGAACGGATACCAAATCGACAATCCGATTCCGGAATATATTGCTAGAGATATTAATCCATCGGGAATTGCTGCAGAAGTAAAGCTGCCGTATGCATAATAATACAACAGAAGCTGGCCCGCTGTAATGAAAAGCCAGACCAGCCACCATACTATCAGTCTTATTTTGTTCGAAAGAACGGGGTGCTTCATTCAGAAAGCAGGGTTTAATAACTTTTGATTTCTCCTCCTCCAAATACTACGGCACCCTTTATAATAAGATGCTTTGAAGGATCGACTGTCCGGCCCGGCCTTAATTTACGTACATCGCTGAATCCTCCGAGCACCGAAGTAACTTCGATTGTTATATGCCAGTCGTCAGGTACAATAAGGTTTGTACCGCCGAAAACGCATGCTATCTCAAGTTCTGAAACACCGGGGGCCAGACCGGCTCTTGTCAGATCAAGTTCAATACCTCCGAATACTGCAGATATTCTTCCTCCCCTGAAATTCTGGGATACGACCTGCCTTTCCCCACCGCTGAACACCGATACGTAGTCGACATAATCATCACCCAGGGTGGCCTTGGAATTCAGGGTGGTGCGGCTCCAGCTGCCCCGTCGGGAAACAATAAAAATTACCCCGACTATAATAAAGATTGAGGGCCAGAACATGTTATACATATGGAAGGTCTCCCGGAAAATCAATGGGATCATAAAAAAGCCACCGACAGCCATCACGATTATGCCTGCTGTCTTTTCAGTAGCTCCGAGCGACATAACCAGGCCTATTGTAACCAGCAGCATCGGCCAGCTGAATATTACATTGTCAATGAAATCAGGAAAGAAACCTGTATTTCTTATAACAAGAAATAATCCTGCAAGAACAAGTATAACACCGATCATTGTCCTGTTGCTTGTCCACTGGCGATTTTCCGGCTTAACCTGCTTATCGCCCTCATTTATTGAGCTGCGATCATCCCTGAAGTCATCAATTGTTTCCATAGTTTTAAATTTATAAAGTTAAATGCCTTTTCTTTGCTTTTTAATGATTGATGAGATTATAAAGCCTAAACCGATCACAATAATTACCGACGGCCAGAATAATGTCCTAATGATTTCCGGCACTTCATAATCCCTGTTTTCCATAAAGAACCATGCACCGAGTGCGATAAGTACTACTCCGCCGGTGAACTGAAGATTGAGAATAAGCAGGGCGCCAATGAATATCATTGCTGTTTCCCATGTGAAATACTCCCTCACGCTCCCGAGTCCGAGCAGATCATTGGTGGCTATAAGCAATGCAAGTCCGAGTGTGATCAGGAACAGGCCGACGCCGATCCGGGGATGAAGTTCTTTGTTCTTGTCCTTGATATGATCCTTGTTTTTCATGACATTTATAATTTCTTGTTTCAAAAATACACATCTTAATAAACGATAGCTATTATAAATCGGCGAATAGCGGTAAAAAACCGGCGGAAGGTCTTTTTGGCCATTTAATGTTACTTTTTTGTTCATAATTTTTTTAATTGGATAAGGATTTATATTTTTGCAATCCAAATTTCAGAAGGATGCCGGGATTTTTTTCAATACCGATAGGCGGAATCAATAACGGACATCACATATTTGAATTTGAGATTAATAAGCAGTTTTTTAACCAGTTTGAGGAGTCGGAGGTAAAGGAAGGGGAACTCACGGCAATTACTGAAGTGCTGAGGAGCTCTACACATATGGACCTGGATATCAGGATCTCGGGCAAAGCCAGTGTCTGCTGTGACAGGTGTCTTGAGATTTTTGATCACCCTGTTGATTGCGTGAACAGGCTTCTTGTAAAATTTGGCAGGGTGAGTGATGACAGTGATCCGGAGATCATAACAGTACCTCGTGATGAGAATGAACTTGATCTGAAGCAATATATTTATGAATTTATTCATCTTGCCCTTCCGATCAAGAGAATACACCCCGATAATGCAGACGGGGTAAGCACATGCGACCCCGTTATGCTGCAAAAGCTTAAGGAACACCTGGTCGAGGATGACAAAGGAGATGATCCCAGGTGGGACGAATTGAAGAAATTAATGAATTGATAATTAAAAAAGAGTGAAATGGCACATCCCAAACACAAACATTCGAAGACCAGAAGAGATAAGCGCAGAACACATTACAAAGCAACACCTCCAACGGTGGGAACCTGCTCAAATTGCGGATCTTCGGTACAGTATCACAGGGTATGTCCTGAGTGCGGATTTTACAGGGGCAAACTTGCCATTGAGAAAAAGGCAACTACCTGAAAAGACTAATCAAACGGTATCGCTATGAATATTGGAATAGATGTCATGGGCGGTGATTATGCACCCTTTGCAATAATTGAGGGTGCAGTGGATTCCCTGAAGCACCTTTCTTCTGATGACAACCTGTTTCTGGTTGGTGACGAGAGCTTAATCC
Source organism: Bacteroidales bacterium (assembly GCA_036848255.1). Lineage (GTDB taxonomy): Bacteria > Bacteroidota > Bacteroidia > Bacteroidales > VadinHA17 > LD21. The sequence goes on from DAIUKI010000010.1 coordinate 18,208, forward strand.
TACGCAAACTGGATGAAATGGAGACCTCTTCCTCACATTTCAGGATTGTTCCGACAACAGAGGTTATTGAGATGGGCGATCATCCTGCCAAAGCATTCTCCCAGAAAAAGAATTCAAGCATCGCCGTCGGCTTCGGGATGCTTAAAAGCGGATCGCTCGATGGCTTCTGCAGCGCCGGTAATACCGGTGCCATGCTTGTCGGAGCCAGCTATACGGTGAATGTAATACCTGGAGTCTTCAGGCCTGCTCTGGCAACAATTCTTCCGTGTATTGACGGTCGCGACTCGGTAATGCTTGATGTAGGACTTAATCCCGACAGCAAGCCCGATGTACTCCTGCAGTATGGAATTCTTGGAAGCCTTTATGCAAGATTTGTACTTGGTAAAAAGGACCCTACGGTCGGCCTTCTGAACATCGGTGAGGAGGAAACCAAGGGAACCGCAGCCGTCAAGGCTGCCTATGAGCTTATGAAGGAGCATCCGGGCCTGAATTTTACCGGCAATGTCGAAGGACATGCCCTCTTCCATGAGAATATAACGGATGTTGTTGTCTGTGACGGTTTTGTTGGTAATATAGTCCTCAAGCAGGCAGAGGCAATATATTCAATCTCAAAGAAGATCAATATCTCCCACCCGTTTTTTGAACGCCTGAATTTTGAAAATATAGGAGGAACCCCTATAGTCGGAATAAATGCCAATGTTGTTATCGGTCATGGAATATCAGAGCGGAAAGCTGTGATGAATATGGTCCTTCAGACAAGGGCGGTGGTGAGGGCGAACCTTGCGAAGAAGATAATAGAAGCAATCTGATTATGGGAAAAACCAGGGCTGTCATAACCGGGATTCATGCATGGGTTCCTGAATACAGGCTGACCAATTCCGAACTCTCGCGAATGGTTGATACTTCCGATGAATGGATAATGCAGAGGGTTGGTATAAAGGAGAGGAGAATTCTGAAGGAGGAAGGTCTTGGTAGTTCAGATCTCGGGGAACAGGCTGTTAAGGGTCTTCTTGAAAAAACAAAAACCTCTCCCGGCGATATCGATCTACTGATATGTGCCACAGTCACTCCCGACATGGCTTTCCCGGCAACGGCAAACATAATTTCGGAAAAGGCAGGGATTAAAAATGCGTTCAGCTTTGATCTCAATGCTGCATGCTCCGGTTTTCTGTATGCATTGCAAACAGGTGCATCCTTTATTGAAGCCGGAAAATACAGGAAAGTTATCGTTGTCGGTGCTGATAAAATGTCATCGATAACTGACTATACTGACAGGACAAGCTGTCCTCTTTTCGGTGATGCTTCCGGTGCGGTCCTGCTTGAACCTGGTAAAGAGGGGTACGGAATTATAGATCACATTTTTCATACAGACGGATCAGGACAGAAATACCTCCATATGAAAGCCGGTGGATCAGTCAGGCCGGCATCACATGAGACAATTGAAGCACGCGAACACTTTATTTACCAGGAGGGGCAGAGTGTATTTAAATTTGCTGTCGTAAATATGGCCAATGTGGCAGCAGAGATAATGGAACGGAATAAACTAAAGGCTGATGATATTGCATGGCTCGTTCCTCATCAGGCAAACCTGCGAATCATAGATGCGACCGGCCGAAGGATGGGACTGCCTCCGGAAAAGGTCATGATAAATATCCAGAATTACGGGAATACAACCACAGCCACAATACCGTTAGTTCTCTGGGAATATGAAAAGAAGCTGAAAAAGGGCGACAAGATAATCCTTGCAGCATTTGGCGGAGGATTTACCTGGGGATCGGTGTACCTTAAGTGGGGTTACGACCC
>DAIUKI010000011.1:0-18932 GCA_036848255.1 Bacteroidales bacterium
AAAACGTTAACAGGGAAAAGATTGAAGCCAACTACAAGGATGGAATTCTGAGCGTCGCACTGCCGAAATTCGAAGAAGAAAAAAGTAAGATCTCACGTCAGGTTAAGATTTCATAAATTTTGCTGAACGATTGAAAGAGGGTTAGCCCTCTTTTTTTTTGAATACCGCCGCTTAAGCGGCGAGAAGTCCCGTTGGGATTATCTATTTCTGATCAGATTGTGACCGGGGGTATCATCAGGTTTTATCTTCAATTATCCTCTGGGCAAATCTTTTCCCAAATTCGATCAAAGCATCCTTCTTTCCAGCTCCGGGTGCGAATTTGAAGGATGCAGTTTCTTCAAAAATCTTCAATTTAAGGTTTCTGAAATTCTCAAGGATAATTTTGGGAGCCTCTCCGCTCCAGCCATACGATCCGAAAGAACCGGCCATTTTTCCCTTATCGCGCAATGGATTTACAAGCGCAAAAAGTTTATAAACCGGCATAAGAGTATTCTGGTTTATTGTAGGTGAGCCTGCGAGAATGGCATCAGCCGATGCCAGCTTATGATCCAGGTCTCCCGCAGGAATATTTTCGATATCTGTCACATCGGTCTCAAAACCTTTTGCCTGCCTGATCCCCTCGGCAATGTACTCAGCAGCCTGTTTTGTGTAACCGTAAGCTGATACATAAGCTATCAGTACCCTTTTTACGGCTCCGCATGAAACAAGCTTCAGATATTCATTCGAATATTTCTCTGTAAGATCGATTAATTCCCTGAGATTTTCACGGTGAACAGGACCATGTCCGGCACAGATCACTTCAATATCAAGAGGTCTGATCTTCTCTATTGCTTTGATCATAAACCTGCTGTATGGCTTCAGTATTACATCAAAGTAATAGATGAATGACCTGAGGTAGTCAGGAGTAAGCTTGCTGAAAATATTTTCACTGCAATAATGAGCGCCGAATGAATCGCATGTAAACAATATCCTGTCCTCTTCCAAATAGGTATAAATTGAATCAGGCCAGTGAAGATTCGGCGCTGAAATAAACCTTAATGTCTTGTTGCCGAGATCGAGAGTATCTCCATCCTTCACAATAAGCGATCTGAAGGGTTCGTTGACTATATCCTCAAGGTACCTGACAGCGTTGCCGCTGCCCACCACTATTGCATCAGGGGCCAGTTCAAGCAGCCGGTGAAGGCTTCCGGAATGGTCAGGTTCTGTATGGTCAAGGATTATATATTCAATCTCCCTCGGATCGGTAAACGACTCCAGCTTATTCAGAAACACATCGAAAAATTTTTCCTTGACAACTTCTACGAGAGCCTTCTTTTGTGCATTAATGAAATATGAATTATAAGTGGTACCGAATTCTGTTGTCATTACTATATCAAACGTCCTGATATCATAATCAAGAACCCCTGTCCATTTTACATCAGATGTAATATCAATTACCATGTTATCAATTCTGTTCATGGAATTATTTTTCAGATTTTGGCAATAATGCTTTTATTGGCCTTGACCTGCTGAAGAATGGGCACTTCAATTTCGGTACCCAATGGCAGGAATATATCAACTCTTGAACCCAGCTTAATGAAGCCAAGCTCGCCGCCCTGGGTTACCTTCTGGCCCTCTTTTGCGTAAGTAACGATCCTCCGGGCAATGGCTCCGGCAATCTGGCGCACCAGTATCTCGGTCCCATTTTCAGTTTCGATCACGATAGTGCTCCTTTCATTCAGTTCGGATGACTTGGGATGCCACGCAACCATGTAGTTTCCTGAATGATAATTTACATATTTCACCCTGCCCGAAACGGGATACCTGTTGCTGTGCATGTTGAAAGGGGACATAAATATTGAGATCTGCAGGCGAGTGTCCCTGAAGTATTCATTTTCAACCGTTTCTTCGATCACTACCACTTTGCCGTCGGCAGGCGCATATATCAGGCCCGGGTCAGGTTCAAGATGCCTTACCGGAAGGCGGAAGAAAAAGAGAATAAACACATAAACAAGAGCTGAACAAAGGAGGAAAATCCATTTGGCAAGTGAGTTATCTGACCAGATAATCATTGAAGCGATATTAAGGATAAGTAAAATTACAAACCCGATTGCCAGAATTTTATATCCTTCTCTATGAATGGCCATTTCTCTATAATTTGCGCAAAACTAATCAACACTTATCAATCAACCAAAAAGCGAAATAAAAAGATAAACAAGGGGGAATGAAATTATGGCGCTGTCGAAACGATCAAGGAATCCACCGTGACCGGGCAGGATCGATCCTGAATCCTTAAGGCCGATGCTCCTTTTCAGCATCGATTCAAAAAGGTCGCCGAATGTTCCCGCTATGGAAATGATCAGTGAAATGATTATCCATCCGGTCGTATCCAGAATCCCTAACCATCCCGACAGAAGCCATGCAGCCAGTACGGCAATAGCCATCCCGCCAAAAAATCCTTCCCATGATTTTTTTGGTGAGATACGCTCCATAAGTCTGTGCCTGCCGATAGTGATTCCAGTAAGATAGGCTCCGGTATCGTTTGCCCAGAGCAGCAACAGAAAGCCAACAATAATGCCGGGTGAAAAAACTATATCAGGATGAGGGATCAATGAGCTGAAGCCTGTCCTCGAAAATGCGGCGAAAGGGAACATCGAGAAGGGTATGGCTATATAGAAAATGGCAAAAAATGTATGTGCCAGAGAATCGAAGGGTTTTTTCTGTTTCCTGAAGAGTTCAGAAATCATCATTACCAGCGCCAGAGGTATCATTACGTAGAAGTATTCCTTCCCGGCTATGCCGGCTGCAACAAGTGTTGAAACTATGTAAAGTGAACAGCCGGAAATTATTCCGGTTATCATCTGGGGCCGGATACCTGTACTTATCATCATCATGTAGTACTCATACTGTGCCCCTGCCAGGAGAACCAGCCCGATAATGAAGAATGAGACCGGGTGGAGCCAGAAACCTCCCAGAATGAAAATCACTATCCAGACCGCAGTAAGTGTCCTCGTATAAAAATTACCCAAAACAGCTATTTTTTGCTCTTTGTCTTTTCTACCGGGTTCTCAGTTGAAGATTCCCCGGAAGCTTGCTTTTCATTTTCTTTTTCGGATGATTCTTCTGATTCATTTTCCTGCTCAGCCACAGGTCCGATGACGGCAAAAGGTTCTTTTCCGGATTTCAGGGACATTTCATTTTTCACTGCGTTTTCCCTCTCCTCCTTCAGAATATCGGCTTTCCTCTTTCCAAATATCCTTTCGAGATCCTCGCTGAAAATTACTTCCTTTTCAAGAAGCAGCTCAGCAAGTTCCGTCAGTCCTTTCATATTGTTTTTAAGGACCTCAAGGGCACGCAGGTATGATTCCTCAATGATTTGCTTGACCTCCTGGTCAATCAGTTCGGACGTCTTCTCGCTGTAAGGTTTCGTAAACCCGTAATCAGACTGGCCCGATGAGTCGTAAAAGCTTATATTTCCGACTTTTTCGCTCATTCCGAAAAACGCAACCATGGCATAAGCCTGTTTGGTGATCTTCTCGAGATCGCTCAGGGCGCCTGTTGAGATTTTTCCGAATATGAGCTGCTCGGAAGCTCTTCCTCCAAGTGCATAAGCCATCTCGTCAAGCAGTTGTTCGGTTGTTGTAATCTGTCTTTCTTCCGGCAGGTACCATGCAGCTCCGAGGGCTCTGCCCCTTGGAATTATTGTAACCTTTAGCAAAGGGCTTGCATGTTCGAGCAGCCAGCTCACTGTGGCATGTCCCGCTTCGTGATAGGCAATTGTCTTCTTCTCGACCATCGAGATTATTTTGTTTTTCCTCTCGAGCCCCCCCACGATCCTGTCGATTGCATCAAGGAAATCCTGGCGCTCCACAGCGGTTTTGTTCTTCCTGGCGGCTATCAGCGCCGATTCATTGCAAACATTTGCAATATCCGCACCTGAGAATCCCGGTGTTTGCTTTGCAAGAAAGGTTGTGTCGAATCCCTTCTCGAGTTTTATCGGCCTGAGATGCACTTTAAAAATTGCCTCCCTTTCGTTCACATCAGGCAGTTCCACATGGATCTGCCTGTCAAATCTCCCTGCCCTCAACAGTGCCCTGTCGAGTATGTCGGCCCTGTTTGTCGCAGCCAGGATGATTACCCCCATATTTGTCCCGAAGCCATCCATCTCTGTAAGAAGCTGATTGAGAGTATTCTCCCTTTCATCATTTGAACCAAAGTTTACGTTCTTTCCCCTTGCCCGTCCAACGGCATCAATTTCATCAATGAAGACGATGCACGGAGCCTTTTCCTTTGCCTGTTTAAAAAGATCCCTTACCCTCGAGGCTCCCACTCCAACGAACATTTCAACAAAATCGGATCCTGAAATAGAAAAGAAAGGGACATTGGCTTCACCTGCAACCGCTTTGGCAAGCAGAGTTTTTCCCGTGCCGGGAGGGCCTATCAGAAGGGCTCCCTTCGGTATTTTACCACCAAGCTGGGTATACTTCTTGGGATTTTTCAGAAAATCAACGATCTCCATTACTTCAGTCTTAGCCTCCTCAAGGCCCGCAACATCGCTGAAATTGATTTTGACGTTCGATTCCTTGTCGAATATCTGAGCCTTTGATTTACCTACACTAAAAATGCCTCCTGCACCTCCGCCGCCACTGCCCGCCATGCGCCTCATCATGAACATCCAGAGGAATATCAGTATTATGAAGGGCAATGTCCATCCAAGGATCTCTCCCAGATAGTTGGTTCGTTTTTCAGTTTCCGGAAAAATAATGTCATTGTCATTATAGCCCGCAGTTTTCTGCTCCTGGAGAAGAAATTCCTCAAATGTGGCAAGGTCACCTATGTTAATCGTATAATGCGGTTTTGGAACACCAAATCCGATTCTCCCGCCATTGTTTTTCGGAAGGTCAGGATATCTCCCTGATTCAATTGCCTCCTTCTTCAGGTAAATTTCAGCAGCCTCCTTATTGACAATTACCAACCTTTCAATGTCATGGTTCGTTATCATCTCCTTAAGCTCACGGGTCTGGATCTTGGGGGAGGTCTTTCCCCCATAGAACAGATTGATTGCCAGGAAGGAAACTATAAGTATTGCAAAAATCCAGTTTGAATTGAATTTCGGTTTTAGGTTCTTTTCAGGGGATTTTAACGGCCCCTTGTTTTTATTATCGTTTTCGGCCATAAATAATTGACTTATCGTAGATTATCTTTCATAACTTCAATCGGCGCATCAGCCCAGAGCGATTCAAGGCTGTAGAAATTCCTGTACTCTTCAAGAAAAATATGAACAACAACGTTCCCGTAATCAAGAAGGACCCAGAACTTGTTTTCAAGTCCTTCGATATGCACTGGTTTTTCTCCGGTCCCTTTTATAACAATGTCCTCCACGGAATCGCAGAGAGAATCAACCTGGTTGACGGAAGAACCGTGGCAGATTATAAAAAAATCTGCTATCCTGCTTTCAAGTTTTCTCAGATCAATTTTAAGAACATCCTGCCCTTTTTTCTCGAAAATACCATTTACTATATTTCCCAGGAGTAATTCCGTCTCATCCTGTTTTTTCTTCATCAACGATTTTTCTGTTAAATATTAAGTTGCAAAAGTACAAACTTTTATCAGTATTTTTGTCCCATTCATCTTCTTATTTACAATAACAGTGCCACCGGCAAATTGATCAATAATAATGTCATAATTGACAGGCGGCATATAAATTTTTATATACCGATGATAATCGGATCCGACATAGTTTTTTGCAAAAACGCCGTGTCAACCAATACAGTTGCTGCCGGCATGATAAAGTCGGGGCATGTATCCGAAGGCACTGTAATTCATACGAATTTCCAGTCGGCAGGAAGAGGCCAGAAAGGTAACAGATGGGAGAGTGAAGATGGTAAAAATCTGTTATTCAGTATTATTTTGTATCCCGCTATGGTAGGTCCGGCTGATCAGTTTATTATATCAATTTTCATTTCCCTCGGGATATGTGATTTCCTGAAAACACTGGTTCGCAAATGCAAAATCAAATGGCCCAATGATATATACACAGGTAATGACAAAATAGCAGGTATTCTTATAGAGAACTCAATAACCGGCAGTACAATTTTAAACTCAATTGCCGGAATCGGGCTGAATATCAACCAGGAAGAATTCCCCGAAGAGATCCCGAATCCGGTATCGCTTAAAATCCTGACCGGTGTGGATCATGACACCGGCTTATGCCTTCAAAAACTGGCAGTTTGCCTTGACAAGCGATACAAGCAGGTTATCTCAGGAGAATGGGTTGAACTCAGGAACGAGTATATTTCATCTCTCTACCGCCTTAACCGATGGAGCCGATTTAAATCTGCCGGAGGAATTTTCGAAGGGAAAATAGTGTCAGTTACTGAACAGGGTTGCCTTCAGATTGAAAAGAAGCCGGGGAATAAGATGGAATTCGCATTTAAGGAAATTGAGTTTGAAATATGAATCAGGCCAGGGGTATCATTTAGCTGGTTGCCACCCCCTGAACTTCTCCATCTCATCAATCATTTTTTCAAGGAAACTGGCGATCGGCCTTGCAGCCATCATCTTCAGGAGCGGATTCAGGTGGGCCGCCAGCTTAAGATTGACAACTGTCTTGCTTCCAATGTTTTCCCTGATATCAAGAACCAGTGAGAATTCGTTGGATTGCAGGACATTGCCCTCATAAACAACTCTCTTATCCGGTTCCTTCTGTGCAAGCATAAAGCTGACATTACCCACGGGTGAAACACGAAAACTGCATGATTCCCTGTCAATCTGAAGGTCTTCGATGGTTCCATCAGGAACAAATTGCCTGAAGTTCCTGATATCCGTCACAAAATCAAATATTTCTGATGGGGTGCAGGTCAGGTATCCGGTTCTGCTTTCAAATGTTGATATATCTGCCATAGTTTTGCTATTTAACAAATTAATTACGATTATGCTCCTTCCCCCCTGGGAAGGCTGGGAAGGGGTATTAATTGATCCGACTGATATCACTTTATTCCCCAGTTCGCAGGATCCATTCTCCACTGTTTCAGCGTTTCGACATCCTTTTCAGTAATATACCCCGTTTCGACAGCGGTCACGATTAGCGTGGTGTAGTTACTCAGTGTATGAAGCCGGCAGTTTGCAGATGCAAAGCCATCGGCTGACTTGCTGAACTCATATGTAAAAACAGCCGCCATGCCCAGAACATCGCATCCCGCATCCCTTAAAGCCTTCACCGCATTAAGACTGCTGCTCCCGGTTGATATAAGGTCTTCAATAACAACAACTTTCTGACCCGGTTCGAAAAAACCTTCTATCTGGTTACCGAGTCCATGCTCCTTCGCCTCCGATCTTACATAAACAAACGGCAGCTCCAGCTTTTCCGCAACCAGTGCTCCGTGTGCAATGGCTCCGGTGGCAACACCTGCAATAAGCTCAGCATCGGGATAATGCTCATTTACAATACCCGCAAATGAGTCTCTGATATACGACCTTACCTTAGGAAATGAAAGTGTTTTCCGGTTATCACAATAAATAGGCGACTTCCATCCCGAGGCCCATGTAAAAGGATTTGACGGTTGTAATTTAATTGCTTTAATTTGTAATAGATATTCAGCTATCTTTTTGGCACTATTTTCCATTCAAAGATGTATAAAGTTCATTTTGAAAACCGATTCATTATGATCAGTCCGGAGCCTGACCGGATACAAAAATACTCGTTATTCCATAAGTTTTACTCTACAAGTGAACTTTATAAGCTAATAGCAGAATTCCAGGCCGATACCTCCATCGAGTCGATCAATGTCTACGGAACCAACATCAGGCATATCTGGAAGATCTTCAGGATCTATTTCACCGAAGTGGGTGCCGCCGGCGGCCTTGTAAGGCATACTTCAGGGAAATACCTCTTTATCGAAAAGAAAGGGAAGCTTGATCTTCCCAAAGGACATATCGAACCGGGAGAGGAGCCTGTAGACTGTGCATTGAGAGAGGTTCAGGAAGAGTGCGGAATTAAGGGTCATACAATAGTGAAATCACTTCAGTCGAGCTACCATACCTACAGCTGGGAGGGAATTTCATACCTTAAAAAGACGAGCTGGTTCCTGATGGAATATGACGGGACCATGCTTATTGAGCCTCAGTTTGAAGAAGGCATCACAAAGGTGGAATGGCTTTCACCCGACGAGCTGAGTATGATTAAGAGAGAAGCCTGGCTGTCGCTGATGGATGTGATAAATACTTCGGTGCTGAGAATCTGAAAAAATTGGTGCTGGTTGCTGGGTGCTGGTTACTGGTTTTTGTCGGTCCCGGGTACAGTTTTCGTGTTTTATTGGGAACAACCAGAAACAAGCAACAAGGAACAAGCACCCAGAAACCAGCAACAAGGATTTTAAAGATCTTCTCCCTTGTAATCCTTCAGATTTATTGCTGCGGGAACAAACATCGAAGCATCACCCCCGCTTCTGATGATGTCGCGGACGATAGTCGAGTTTATTGGTGAATGTTCAGGTATTGTGAGAAGAAATACTGATTCAACCTCGGGTATCAGGGCCCTGTTAACCTGGGCAATGGCCCTTTCAAACTCAAAGTCCGCAGATGTCCTTAATCCCCTCAGCAGGTAGCCGGCCCCATTTTTCCTGCAGTAGTCCACGGTGAGTCCTTCGTAGTGGTTGACCCTGATCCTGGGTTCATTCTGGAAGACCTTGTTTATCATCTCTTTCCGCACACTGAGCGGGTAGTAGCTTTTCTTCAGGGCATTTGCACCCACGGCAATTATTATTTCATCGAACAGGCTCAGACCCCGGATTACTATTCCCTCGTGACCGATTGTGAACGGATCAAAAGAGCCGGGAAAAACTGCGATTTTTTTCATTCAAACGATATATTTTTGGGATTCTTTACCTTTTGCTTCAGAAGTGAAAGCTCAAGTACCTCCATAATGTTTTCAACAAAGTGGAACTTCAGTCCTTCAATATAAATGTCCTTAATATTTCCGACATCCTTCCTGTTCTCTTCCGATACAATTATCTCCTTTATTTTTGAACGTTTTGCAGCAAGGATCTTCTCCTTTATCCCGCCAACAGGAAGCACCTTTCCCCTAAGGGTGATCTCTCCGGTCATGGCAAGGTATTTTTTTACCTTCCTCTGCGTAAAAGCCGAAGCAATTGATGCAGCCATAGTTATTCCCGCCGAAGGACCATCCTTTGGTATTGCTCCCTCGGGAACGTGGATATGAATGTTCCACTTTTCCGAGAAATTATCCGGAAGGTTAAGAAGCTCGGCATTTGATTTAAGGTATTCGAGGGCGATAACTGCCGATTCCTTCATTACCTCTCCAAGGTTCCCTGTAAGGGTCAGCTTGCCATTTCCCCTGCTCAGGCTTGTCTCGACAAAAAGAATCTCTCCGCCGGCTGCCGTCCAGGCAAGACCCGTTACAACACCAGCCTGGTCATTCCCGGCATACAGGTCACGGATGAATTTCGGAGGACCGAGGATCTCAGCCAGGACATTCTCTGAAAGCTCTGTATCATATCCGGTCTCCGATGCTATTTTTTTAGCTGTCACCCTTACGATCTTTGCAAGTTTCTTGTCAAGCTCCCTCACACCCGACTCTCTTGTATATTTATCAATTATGGTCTCCATGGCTCTTTTTCCGACAGAAAGCTGATCAGCTTTAACGCCATGGTTCTCAAGTTGTTTTGGCAGAAGGTGCTGCCGGGCAATCTCAAGCTTCTCCTCAACCAGGTAGCCGGTGATTTCAATAAGCTCCATTCTGTCCCTTAAGGCAGGACTGACAGTTGAAAGAGTGTTCGCCGTAGCAATAAAGAGCACCTTTGAAAGGTCGTACTCCATTTCAAGGAAATTATCGAAGAAGGTGCTGTTTTGTTCAGGGTCAAGTACTTCAAGAAGGGCTGATGATGGATCACCTCTGAAATCCTGACCAACCTTGTCTATTTCGTCAAGTATGAATACAGGATTCGACGATCCGGCTCTTTTGAGGTTCTGGATAATTCTTCCGGGCATGGCTCCGATATATGTCTTCCTGTGTCCCCTGATCTCCGCCTCGTCATGCAATCCCCCAAGTGACATTCTGACATATTTCCTGCTCAAAGCCTTTGCCACCGATTTACCAAGGGATGTTTTTCCGACTCCCGGAGGTCCGTAAAGGCATAGTATTGGAGATTTGAGATCACCCTTCAGCTTAAGGACGGCCAGATGCTCGAGTATCCTTTCCTTTACCTCATCGAGGCCGAAATGATCATTGTCAAGAACCTTTCTTGCATTATTCAGGTCGAGGTTGTCCTCGGTACAGAAACCCCATGGAAGATCCAGAAGCGTCTGAACATAGTTGACCTGAACCGAATATTCTGCTGCTGCAGGATTAAGGCGGCCAAGCTTTCCGAGTTCCTTGTCAAAGGTAATCCTTACCTCAGGTGTCCACGTTTTGGCTTCTGCCTTTTTCCTGTACTCTTCAATCTCTTTTTCGACCGGATTGCCTCCCAGCTCATTCTGTATCGTCTTCATCTGCTGGTGGAGAAGGAACTCCCTCTGTTGCTGGTCAAGGTCGCTTTTTACCTTTGACTGAAGCTCATTCTTCAGCTCAAGGATCTGTATCTCCTGCACAAGAAACTCCAGAAGCGTGAATCCTCTGTCGCGCAAGCTGTTAATTTCCAACAATTTCTGCTTGTCCTGTACCTTGATGTCGGTATTTGAGCAGATGAAATTAATTAGATAGGTGTTGTTCTCAATGTTCTTGATCGCGAATGAAGCTTCAGGACTAATATTGGGATTGATCTTGATTATCTTGAGCGACAGATCCTTAAGAGATCCGACAATGGCATCAAAATCCTTGTTCGGGATTTCGGGCCTGATCTCGGGGATTGTTCTGACCCTTGCTATAAAATAGGGAGTGTCGGTTATCAGTTCATTGAGAACCATCCTTTTACGGCCCTGAATAATTGCAGTGGTAGAGCCATCGGGCATTTCAAGCAGTTTTACGATCTGCCCGATGGTGCCGATATTATGGAGTTCCTCAAATGAAGGATTTTCAATATCAGGATCTTTCTGTGCAACGGTGCCGACAATCTTATCGGTCCGGTAGGCTTCCTTTATAAGCTGTACCGACCGGGGTCGTCCGATTGAGATCGGGAGCACCACTCCCGGAAAAAGAACCGTGTTCCTCAGCGAAAGGATAGGAATGGAATCGGGAACATCGATATCCTCAAGATCGCCATCTTCCCCGTCAGCAATAATAGGAACAATATCTCCGTCGCCATCGAGAATATCAGGCATTAAAAGTTCACTGACAGGTTTCCTTACTTTCTTTTCCATAGCTAACAAATGCTGCCAAATTTACATAATATTTTTCACTGTGGGCAGAATCAGTGGAGTGCAATCATTGTGCCAGATTAATATTGTCTAGCCCCGACCAAAGCGTCAGTGGGGATTTAGGTGTAAAAAAAATCCCGGTTAAATTACCGGGATTAATCCTTAGGTCTGCTATTTATTTCTTTTTCCCCACATGATCCTTGTACCGGTTCATGAATTTATCAACTCTTCCGGCTGTATCGACAAGTTTCATTTTTCCCGTATAAAAAGGATGGGAGGTATTTGAGATCTCAAGCTTAATGAGCGGATATTCATTACCATCTTCCCACTTTATGTTCTCTCTTGAAGGGGCAGTTGATTTAGTCAGGAATGAATAACCGTTCGACATGTCCTGAAAGACTACCAGCCTGTAATTAGTCGGATGTATACCCTGTTTCATTGCTCTTTGATTTTATTCCTTTATTCTTAATTATGACCCATATTTAGGGTTTGCAAAATTAATGAACATTATTGTAAAAACAAAACAGAACCAAAAATTATTATTTCCCGTTTTGAGATTCCTTTACAAGATTGTCTTTCAATGCAATTTCGTCCTTGTACCTTATAAATTCAAGATTCTTATTTATCATATACCTGAAGGTGATATGCGTTTTTGCCCTGGTTGCCCCCAGTGCCTCATATATCGCTGTCATTTTGATGTTAAAATCGCCTACCCACGATAGCTCAAGTTCCCTGTACCAGGGTTTGATTTTGAACACCTCATACAGCTTATAGAATATGGCTGATTCCACTCCGGCGTTCTGATAAGCAGGATGTACCCCCCCTACAACCGCCCTCATCCTTGTCATTTTATGAGTCGATTTTGCCCATATAAATCTCAAAATGTTCCAGAAATTAAGTTTGCCGATAAATGGCTTTATTATCTGGTTCACATCGGGTAAAAGTATGAAGAAAGCTATCGGCTTCTCATTGAAATATGCAAACCAGATTATATCCTGGTCAATAATGGATTTTGCCTTCCGGAAAATTTCCTCAATAACTTCCGGAGCCAGAGGAATGAAATCCTCCTTGAAAACGGCCCAGGCTGAATTGTAGATCTCGACAAAATCAGTTATGAATTTGTCCTTTTTCGCTGATTCAAAATGGCTGAATGAGTATCCTGGTCTTTTTGACAGCCACTCCGCAATTTTCATGATCCTGGGAGGAAATTCAACTATTTTGCCGTTGGTGTCGCGGACCTCCCTGTGATATGAATACTGTTCATAATAGGTTCTGAATCCATAGGCTTCAAAAAATTCCCTGTAGTACTTTTTATGATATGGCATTCCGTAGCCCTGCTGCATAAAACCGTCAACAAGAAGTCCCCAGTTGCTGTCATTTTCCCCGAAATTCACAGGGCCATCCATGGCCTCAAAACCATGTGAAGCAAGCCATTTTTTCCCGGCATCAAAAAGAGCGAAAGCGGCTTCACTGTTCTCAATGACCTCAAAATAGCCGATACCGCCTGTCTTCTGCCTGTAAACTGATGATCGTACCTTGTCGTAGAAAGCGGCTATCCTGCCGATTGTCGTTCCATTTTCATCCTTCAGAATCCAGCGGCTCGCTTCCCCCTGCCTGAACATTCTGTTCCTGGCCGGGTCAAATGTAGCTTCAAGCTCTGAATCAAGCATGCAAACCCAGTATGGATCATCCCTGTAGAGCTGCTTCGGAAAGTCAATGAATTCCTTTCTATCCGATTGATTATTAACTTCAGTGATCTGCATGAATAACAATTTTGCAGGTAAATATAAACATAAAATATAAACAGGCGTCGGACGTCGGACGTCAGGCGTCAGGCGTCGGGCGTCGGGCTTTTTCCTGATGCCTGTCGCCTATTTTATATCGATTATTCTGTGGTCGATCAGCACAAACAACAGACCAAGCAGGAATGAGTAGATAAGGTGGACCTTAACCGGGATATATTCAGCGGGCCTGATTTTCATTTTTACCCACAGATAACCGATAAGATAAACTTTACTTATCAGATAGACAATGAATGTTGCAAAAGCGACTCCCACGATATTGTATCCCCACTTTATCATCAACAGGCTGAGCGGAATATTGAACGCTATCTCCAGAACGGCAGCTATCAGCGTAATATGGGTCTTTTTCCTGCCTACTATTACGGTTTGAGGGAAAACAAGCCTTGGTATAATAAGTAAAGTATAAATAAGGAAGATATCAGCGCTTTTCTGGAATTCAGGGGTGAACATCCTGGGGTACAGCCATCTGGCGAAAAGCATGATGAGCATGGTGGCGGGAAAGCATATATGCATCAGGTTTTTTGATTTCGCCCTAATTTTTGCGAGCGATTCCTTCATCTGTGTTCTTGTGGAGAATTCGGGCAGCATCGCATTGCTGAGCCCATTTGCAAGCATCAGAACAAGAGGGAACTCCTTTGCTCCGTACCTGAACCATGCAAACCATCCCGGATCGCGGTATACCGCCGATACAATTATGCCGTCGGTATATTGTGCCGATCCGCTTATCAGAGTGGTTAATATTAGCGGAAGTCCGAGATAGAGATGCTCTTTCATGAACCTGGCCGAAATTTTCATCTCAGTGTATCTCCTAAGCAGTATTATCAGCCAGATCCACCTGACTGCAGTTATTGCAAGCAGGCCATAAATGGACCAGATAAGATCTTTTTCAAGAACAACTGGAGTCAAAACAAGTATCAGCTGAAGCAGGAAAGTATAAATACCGTACTGTAATATCCTGTGTGCCCGGTTATTGAGGAGATAAATGTATTCGATAAGGCATACCGGACTACTTAAAAGCAGGTACAGAAGGAGAAGGTTAAGATAAGGTACGTTACCTGAAAAATTGAAGACCGAGAAGTTGTTTTTCAACGCATGACCAATGGTAAAAATCAGGAGACTGAAGAAGCACAACAGCAGAAAGGTATTGAAAATCTCTGGTGATTTGCCCGTACCATTGTCGCCCATTTTGCGGTATGTCCTGTTCCGGTGGTAGAGTGGCAGAAGCGACTGGATAATACCTGTCACCCAGAAGAAACTCAGGAGTCCGGCAATAAACAGGAACATCTCCCATGCACCTATCTCGGCACGGATAAGATGGCTTTTTGTGAATACAATGCTTATTATCAAAAAGATGGTGAACTTCATCAGCTGAAAAAGCTGGAGCCCCGAAATATTGTCTATCAGTTTTATCTTTCTCAATAGTGAAAGAAGTCTTCAAAATCCACCTGATAACTACAAACTGCGATGTTAAATTGCGATGGAGGATTATTTGTTACGAACACCAAAGTTAACAATTGAATCAGATCGGCAGAAAATAAAATTAAAATTTTGAGAATAAGAAATTTTGGGCTTATTTTGCAACCCTGATACGGTGGATGTAGTTCAGCTGGTTAGAACGTCGGATTGTGGTTCCGAAGGTCGTGGGTTCGAACCCCATCTTCCACCCAAACCTGCCCAGGGATCGCTATCGGAGAGAACTAAAGATGGCAATCCTTTTGGGCACGGATTGCAAATCCGCGCCAGCTGAGGAGCATGAAGGCACGGATGCAAATCCGCGCCAGCTGAGGAGCAAGTGGGCACGGATCAGAGACTCGCGCCAGCGGTCATGCAATTTTTTCCCACTTCCTGTATTTCATATATGCAAATACCGCAAGCGAAACAAGCACTGCAACAGCCACATATACAAACAGCGGCACCGGTACAGGATCACCCCCTGCATATGAGTGCAGGCCAGTCAGATAATAATTGACCCCGAAATATGTCATCAGAACCGATGAGATGGCAAAAAGCGACAGAAGGTTGAACGTATAAATATCCTTCATTCCCGGAATGAGCCTGGAATGAATAACCAGGCTGTATACCACTATTGTGATCAGCGACCATGTTTCCTTTGGATCCCATCCCCAGTACCTGCCCCACGATTCATTTGCCCATACAGCCCCGAGGAAAGTACCGATTGTCAGAAGGTAGAGGCCCAAAGTGAGAGATTTATAGTTGATCACAACAAGCTCATCTATAGTTGCAGAGATCCTTTCAACATTCTTTTTATCAGAGAACAAAAGTAAAATCATTGAGATTATCGCAAGTATGGCACCCAACCCAAGAAAACCGTAACTGCCCGTTATGACCGAGACGTGTAGAGTTAGCCAGTATGACTTAAGCACAGGTACAAGGTTGGTGATCTCAGGATCCATAAAGCTCAGATGAGCGACCATAAGCGTCAGGCCTGCAAGTACTGAAGTGGCCGAAAGAGCAAATGCCGACTTACGGCTGAAAATGAATCCGGCCAGCAGGGTAACCCACGAAATAAAGATCATTGATTCATATCCGTTGCTCATGGGCGAATGTCCCGATATGTACCACCTTAAGCCCAGCCCTAAAGTGTGGAAAAGAAATCCCGCAAAAAGGATCCAGCTCAGGATTTTTACAAACAGCGGAATATCCTTCTTCCCTTTTAAAACCATAATAATAAGTCCGATGAGCATCAAAATACCTATTGTTGCATAAAACGGAAAGAGGCGCTCAAAGATCAACATCCTGTAATAGAGTGATTCAGCCTTTGTTTTTGACTCAGGAGGCAGATCGTAACCGGAGAATCTCTTCTGGTAATCCATGATTGATGCTGAAATCTGGTTAACCAAAGCTGTGTTTTTTTCCCGGAGTGCATCAGCCAGGGAATGAATTACATTGCCCAGATAAATGGAATCTTCCCTGCTAATGGAATTCTTGAGGGCCTCCTGTGGCGAACTCCAGGTATGCTGTTCGTTATGCCCGGGAAAAATCTTAAGAAAATCTTCATTATAGATCATATAAATAATATTGACCCTTTCATCAACCTTCATAATCTCCTTTTCGGCTTTTGTTCTTGCGCCCGGAGATTTTGTGTAAGCTTTCCCAACCTCTTCCGAAAGCTTATAGGCGCCTCCTTCAAGATCGACAAAGTCGGTGAAGGCAGCATAATTGCCACTGATTCCGAAAGTCTTCTGAAGCTCTCTGCTTGAGACCCTGATCAAAGGCACATCTTTCCAGTTCTCGAAATCAAGATAGACTCCCAGATAGACCTGAATGGAAGTCAGTCCTTCAAATTTATTTTCCCTTGTAACCTTTCTAAGGATATCATTACTGAGGGTGAATAAAGGCTTTGTACGCCCCTTCTGATCCTGGACCAGAATATTGCCAAATGAATCTGCGGCATCCTTCGAAGGGATAAGTCTCTGAGCATCTGTACCAATAAGCCCGGATAACAAAAACAGGATCAATCCCACCGGTGCCTTTTTCCTCAAAGCTGAGCTCCAGAAACCCGCATTTACGGTATTGAAAATTGATTTCCTGTTAAGCAGTGAAAGGATAATAAAGAAAAAAAGCAGACCGTAGCCTGTATACGTAACAAGCATCCCTGCCCGATCGTGATTTACCGACAGGATGGTACCCATCTCATCCTGATCATACGATGACTGGTAAAAGCGGTATCCTTTGTGCTTCAGTATATTGTTCATGAATATCGTAAACGGCTCTTCGAGGCCCTCTGCCTTGTCGATCAGGACAATATTGCTTTTATACCCTGAGGGGCTGTTCGAACCGGGGTATCTTTCAAGAACAAAGTCATTGAGCCTAAGGGAAAATGGTAGTGATATCTCTTCTGATCCATAATTTATTTCAAGGGTATTGCCGTCAAATTGAGCTGATCCTGATGAACGATACTCTGATGCGATATCCCATACATTAATTGTTGCAGCCTGTTCATCTCCCGAAAAAATATTGAAAATGAACGAATTAATACCAGTGTTTTGCTTGTTCGGGTCGATTGTTACAGTCTTCAGCACCCCCTCTGCTTCAAGTTCCTGGGGAACGATCATTATTCCTTTTACCCTGTAGATCTGCATTGCGCTGACCTCAGCTATCTCGTCCGGCCCGTATTCAATTCTCTCCCTTGTCATCATGCCCTCCTGAACGACAGGCGATCCCGATCTCATAAAGAAGGAAGAGGAGTCTGTAAAAATGGATACATCATTGTTTTCATTATTCAGTCCGATTGTGACGCCATTGAATTCAGCAGATTCGCCGCTCTTAAGTTTTATATTTTCTCTTCCAAGGCTGTCGGTGACCACAAATGAAATAACAGGTATACCCCCTGGCGACCTGGAAATTATTTCAGCGGCATTAGGAATTATCCTTGCAAGAACAAGTTCATACTCCTTGCCTCCCGATCTGATCTTTTTTCTGTAGTTATCGGCCGACCGGGAACTCATATAATATTTTTGAATGTCCTTATCAACGATGTTTCCGGATTCATCCTTCAGGACGTACCCCAGATATTTGTCGCCCGAAAAACATTTGTCCTGCTCCTCCCCCTCCCGGATATGCATCGAACCCTCCCATCCGGTATATCTTGTGATCGCTGCACCTGCCACCATCAGGACGAATGAAAGATGAAAAAGGAACCCGGTCAGCCTGGGCCTTCTGTACAGCTTGAAAATAACCATCTGACCTGTCAGATTCACCGTCAGAAGTAATAAAATAAGCTCGAACCATCTTGAGTCGTAAACATAATTGTAAGCCGCCGAAGAGCCGTAATCGTTTTCAATAAATGTTGCAGCAGCCATTGAAGCCGCGAATATCACAAAGAGTATCCCCATGAATACCGGGGAGAAGAGGAATTTGAATATTTTCATTTTTTTAAATCAGGTTACTGGTTACTGTTACTGGTTACTGGTTACTGGTTGCTGGGGCTTCCATTTTCGATCTTGAAGAAACCCACCCCCAGCCCCCCGCCGAAACGGGGCAGGCCCTCCAGGGAGGGGAGCTTTGTGGATTGCTTCGGTCTTCGGTCTTCAGTCTTCATCCTTTTTCAGAGATCTGGCGCAGTTTCTCCCTGTCGACAATTTTAACATATGATGACGTTGAGCTTATTATTCCGGAATCTTCCATTTCCTTTAGTATCCTCACTACGCTTTCCTTTACCATATTGGTCATTTCCCCAAGTTCCTGCCGTGAAAGAATCATATCATACTCGTCTGACTTGAATATCTCATCAGAAAAATACAATAATGCTTCTGCCAGTCTGCCTGGCATCTTTTTCTGGGCAAGATTGACCATCCGGATATGTGAACGAAGGGCTTTTGTGCTTATATCCTCCACAAGGCTTTCTGCAAATTCTCCATTTATCCTGACAAGGTGCCTGAAAATATCAAAGTTGATAAAGCAGGCCTGAAGCGGCGTCAATGCAGAGACCGAGTAAGCATATCTTGAATTGACATAGGCTCCGGGCCCCATAATGAGCCTGCCGGGAAGCATTATACCCATTATGAAATTCTTTCCATTAATCCCTTCATAGTAGTTTTTTGCCATCCCGGTTGCAAGGAACAAGGCATTGGAAGCAGGAGATCCCTGCTTTATCATTACCTCTCCCTGCCTGAATGTAGCTTCATACCTGTTTTCGTTTACCAGATGCAGTTCTTCCCTTGTAAAGTGCTGAAAACCTTTCCATTGCACTGTACAGTTTTCACAATTGTCAATAGTATTTCTTTCTGACATAACCCTTAATATAAAAAGGTGGCTAAAAATAGAGATACAAAGTGATTTTAAAGTCAATTATTACAAATATCATTAATATAATTG
>DAIUKI010000012.1:0-6638 GCA_036848255.1 Bacteroidales bacterium
GGCCAGCCTGAAAAACTGCCTGTGGCCGAGGATGCTCCTATCCAGCCTGCGATGTCGCCCTATGGCAATACAAAACAGATCGGGGAAGAGATTATAAGGGATACAGCCGCCGCAAGCCAGAATATAAATGCAATTTCATTAAGATATTTCAACCCCATCGGAGCCCACCAGTCAGCACTTATTGGCGAGCTTCCGCGGGGTGTGCCCGAAAACCTTGTTCCCTATTTAACACAGACGGCCTACGGGCTCAGGAAAGAACTTAAGGTTTTCGGAAATGACTACAACACTCCTGACGGCTCGTGCATAAGGGATTACCTTCATGTCGTTGATCTTGCTAAAGCTCACGTGACAGCCGTTAAAAGACTTGTTGAAAACAGGAACAAGGCAAATTATGAGGTTTTCAATCTTGGTACGGGTAAAGGGGTTTCGGTGCTTGAAGCAATTAAATCCTTTGAACGGGTTACCGGTATCAGGCTGAATTACCAGATCACAGGGCGAAGAGCAGGCGATATAGAGAAGATATGGGCCGATCCGTCGCATGCAAACAGGGAGCTTGGATGGAGGACCGTCAGCACCCTTGATGAATCAATGCTAACAGCATGGGAGTGGGAAAAATATATAAGAAAAGTAAATAAAGTATGATATCCGAAAAAACAATATTGATTACCGGCGGTGCCGGATTCATAGGGTCGCACGTGGTGAGGCGGTTTGTAAACAAATATCCCGGCTACAGGATTGTGAATGCCGACAAGCTTACTTATGCCGGGAATCTTGAGAACCTGACCGATATTGAGAATAAAGTCAACTATATCTTTGAAAAAACAGATATTGTAAACAAACAGGCAGTAAGGGATCTTTTCAACAAGTACAGGTTTGACGGAGTGATTCACCTGGCAGCCGAGTCGCATGTCGACAGGTCGATCACGGCTCCCGATGAATTCGTTCATACGAATATTGTCGGAACCGTTAATCTGTTAAATTCTGCGATGATTATCTGGAAAGAGAATAACGCGGGTAAGCTGTTTTATCATATTTCGACAGATGAGGTTTATGGTTCACTTGGGAAAGACGGCATGTTTACGGAGGAAACTGCATATGATCCTAAAAGTCCCTATTCTGCTTCCAAGGCGAGTTCCGACCATATGGTCAGGTCATATGGGCACACATTCGGTCTTCCGGTCATAATCTCCAATTGTTCAAACAATTACGGTCCCAATCAGTTTCCGGAAAAGCTGATCCCACTGGCAATAAACAATATAAAGAGCAACAAATCCATTCCAGTTTACGGGAAGGGGGAGAATATCCGCGACTGGCTCTTTGTTGAGGACCATTCTTCAGCAATTGACCTGATATTCCATAAGGGAAAAACCGGTGAAACATATAACATTGGTGGTAATAATGAATGGAAGAACATTGACCTTATAAAGCTTCTTTGCACAATCATGGACAGGAAGCTTGGCCGCCCTGATGGTGCTTCCGAAAAGCTTATCACCTATGTAAAGGACCGTCCGGGTCATGACCTTCGCTACGCCATAGATTCATCAAAGCTTCAGGCTGAGCTCGGATGGGCTCCGATACCGGAATTTGCTGCCGGACTTGAAAAAACAGTTGACTGGTACCTCTCCAACGGCAAATGGCTCGAAAGGATAATTTCAGGTGATTATGAAAAATATTACGATAAGATGTATTCCGGAAGGTAGGGATATCTAGTTCTTTATTCTGGCCATCCTGGCAATAAGTTCATCCCCGAGAACGCTTTTCTGTTCAATATGATCCTGAATTGCAGATACTACGCCATTTGATTCAAAAGCTCCCCTGACCTGTTCAAAATCAAGCCTTTTGATATCTTCGCCCCCGTCAATTCCGAAACCGGTCATCGAGGAAAGGGTGAACTCCTTCCGTGCATCTTCATAAAGCATTTTATCGAGATCAATAACGCTTTTCTTCCATCTTTCGGCAATTCGGATAACATCCTCAGCCTTAAATTCACTTACCGGCTTTCCTTCCTCCTCTTCAATTCTTTCGCATGCCCATGTCCATTCCCAGTTATAGTATGAATCATGCATGCTTCTGAATGCCTCTGCCACACCCTCAATAGTATTGATTTTATCGGATTCTATGTCATCAAGGAGTATATTGACGGCCTGAATGGGAGCAATCAACCCTGCAAGGTCGACCCATTCTCCTTTACCCATCGGCTGATCGGGGGCAAGTCTCTTCCTTAATTCGCTGTTTGTTTTGAAATTAATCTTCTCGAGACGCTTTATCATGGAGTTTCCCAGGAATTTATTGATCCCGGTCTGATATAGTTGTATTCCTCTTTCAAGCGAATTTCCCTTGATGATCATATTATTGTAAGAATAAGATCCCGATGCCGGACCTGACACTTTTTTCAGTTTGTTAAGGAGCTCCCTGCCCTCAAACATCTTTCGGATAGTGAAGGGGCTGAGAAGGTTGAAGTTCACCTGGTCGATCTTATCCGGGTCCTTTCGTCTGTCGCGGACCGGCCATTTCTGTGCGTCCCTTATTGTACCAACACTTCTAAGGTTTATTCCCGGAACCAGGATGCTTTCGTCATTGCTCTCGATAAGATAAGAGAAGGGCAGCGATGAAGTATCCATATTTTTGTAATGGCGCCCCATAACGAGCGTGTAGGGTCCGATGCGGGCGGGCCAGAGGACGTATGAATCGCTTGTTGTCTTGGAACCTCTTTCCATAATACCCTGATGGATGGGGCCAAGCTTGTACATATGGTTGCTCTGATTCGATCCGCTGCCTGCATTCATAAATGAAAATATCCCTGCAATCAGCAGGGTTGACTTATGATGTGTGACGGTATAGGGTCCTGCAAATATCGAGCAGGCCTCTCCGTGATATCCGCCGCAGTTGGCAAAGAATAAGGAATTCTCAGCTGAATAGTGTTTGGCCAGAACACACCCCTGACCGATAAAACACTTGTCAACCAGGGTGGATTCTGTAACTATGGAGCCGGAGCAGACAATGAAATGTTCCATAATCACGCCAGGGCCGATAAACACAGGATCTTCGGCACAACTGTTAACCGAACCCTCCTCAAGGCTGATAGCGCCCTCTATTTTGCTGAATTTCCCTATCCTGACATTTTTGATGTTCCGGCAGCTTAGTACATGAGAGCCGGCACCAATAATCCCCCTGTCGGAGCTTATTGATTCTGAATATTCGGTCACCATTCTTTCAATTTTCCGGATCGCTTTGTAACGGTGCCGGTAGAGGGCAATTATATATGCCTGATGGGCCGACAACTTATCCCAGATCCTTACCGACCGGCCGCCTGTCTCATTAAGAACTGCGACCTGCGTACCATTTCCGAAAGTCGAAACACCTTCTGTATGTATCTTCCCGCAATTTTTGATAACCACATCATCTTCAATATGGTAGTTTGCTATATAATCACCAATATTGCTGATAAGGACATCCGACCCGATTTCGCAATTATGGATATGCGCATTCGTGATTCCGCACCTGATGCTGACACCTGACGTATCTGTAAGCAGCTTCGTTAATTTTCCAAGACTGACATCACCTGAAAAGAAAACATTGACACATCTTGATGGATCAAATCCGTCTGCCACCGTTATCCGGGTCCAGTCTTCACAACTGCAGCCGTTGAGGGTCAGTTTATCAATTTCTGTTATCGTCAGTTTTCTGAATTTTCCGTTGGATTTCATGCAGGAAAGTTTTTTATCTCTTTTATTCGACAGTAACGGATTTTGCAAGGTTTCTTGGCTGATCTACATTACAGCCTCTGAGAACTGCAATGTGGTATGACAGGAGTTGAAGCGGGATCACAGCCAGTATACCCGAAAAGGCCGGAAGCGTTTCAGGAACCTCAAGAACATGGTCGGCCATCTTTCTGATCAGTTCATCTCCTTCGGTTACGATGGCGATTACATTTCCCTTGCGGGCTTTTATCTCCTGGATATTGCTTACAATCTTGTCGTAAGTGTCGTCTTTTGTGGCAACAACCACAACCGGCATATTTTCATCAATAAGGGCAATCGGGCCATGTTTCATTTCGGCTGCCGGATAACCTTCAGCATGTATATACGAAATTTCCTTAAGCTTCAGAGCTCCTTCCAGGGCAACCGGGAAGAGATATCCCCTGCCAAGGTAAAGTGCGTTCCTGGTATTTTGATATTTCTTAGCAATTTCAAGTGCCTGGTCATTGACAAGAAGTGTCTTTTCAATTTTTGCCGGTATGGATACCAGTTCATCAATGAGCTCTTTATAGGTCTCTGCGGTGATTGTACCCTTCAGGAAACCGATTTCGAATGCCATCATAGCAAGAACCGTAACCTGAGTTGTGAAAGCTTTTGTAGATGCAACCCCGATTTCAGGACCTGCATGAGTATAGACACCGGCATCTGTTTCGCGCGGAATGCTCGAGCCGACAACATTGCAGATCCCGATTACTTTTGCGCCCCGTTCCTTTGCAATTTTTACGGCTGCCAGAGTGTCGGCAGTTTCGCCGCTCTGACTGATAGAAATTACAATATCCCCTTTATTAATTATCGGATCCCTGTAGCGGAATTCCGAAGCATATTCCACTTCAACAGGTATCCTTGTAAATTCCTCAAAAAGATATTCACCCAATAAACCCGCATGATATGAAGTGCCGCAGGCAACAATAATTATCCTTTCTGATTGTGATATAGTTTCGAGAACACTATGAAGTCCGCCCAGCATAATTCCGCTATGATCCGGAAGTACCCTTCCCCTGAAGGTATCATGTATGGCTCTTGGCTGTTCATGAATTTCCTTCAGCATAAAGTGAGCGAATCCCTCCTTGTCGATCTCACCTATCTTAAGATCGACTTCCTTTACTTCCGGTTCAAAATTTTTCGGTCGTATTGTCTTAAGTATGAGTTCATTCTTTTTTACTACGGCTATATCATCGTCCTTGAGGTATATAACCCTCTGGGTGTATTCGACTATAGGAGTGGCATCGGATGCAATGAAATTTTCACCATCCCCGACCCCGATCACAAGAGGACTTCCCTTTCTTGCTGCATAAAGCCTGTCGGTTTCCTGTGTGCAAATTATGACAAGTCCGTAGGCTCCCTCAACCCTGTTAAGGGCCAGGGTGATCGCCTGCTCAGCGGTCAGGTCGCCCTCCAGGTAGAGGTGTTCGATCAGATTGGCAAGAACCTCGGTATCGGTCTGGCTGTTGAACTGGATCCCCCTGCTTTGCAGATGCTTTTTTATAAGTGCATAGTTTTCGATTATACCATTGTGAACAACTATAAAATTACCTTTATATGAAACCTGGGGATGAGCATTCAGTTCATTGGGTTCACCATGGGTTGCCCATCTTGTGTGTCCAATCCCGACTGTTCCGTTAAAATCAGTGCCGTTCACCATCTTCTCCAGGTCCTCTACCCTGCCTTTGCATTTGAAGATCTTTGTTTCGCCATTGACAATTGCCAGTCCGGCTGAATCATATCCCCGGTATTCCAGACGTTTCAGTCCCTTAATTAATATTTCCCTTGCAGGTTTTGATCCGATATAGCCAACTATTCCGCACATATTATTTTTTTATGAATGAAAAACATGAGATTTATCAGTCTGTATTAGCTGAAAAAACGTGTAAATGAAACCAAATATTGCAGTAAACTGAAAAGAAGAGGCTCAGGTGAGGATCTTGTCATAAAAATCGTTGTAGGCATCGATGTATGTTGCCTCATCCTGGAACTGAAGAACCGGCTTGGTAACAGTATTCAGAAATTTTGTCAGTTCAGGGTTAATCTCCTCGCTTCCGATCACAACAGCATCGGAATATTTTATTGCCAGTTTCGATACATTTATGAAATCGGGTGTTTTAACCAGCTTA
This sequence comes from Bacteroidales bacterium, assembly GCA_036848255.1. Classification (GTDB taxonomy): domain Bacteria; phylum Bacteroidota; class Bacteroidia; order Bacteroidales; family VadinHA17; genus LD21. Next base: position 5,870 of record DAIUKI010000012.1, read on the forward strand.
AGGCTTTCGCCGTCTATACCGTCGTACCTCAGCTTGTCGGCAAATGATGATCTGAAAGGTGTGCTGAAATCGTTGTCGTAAACAGAATAGACAATTTTGTAATTATGGAACAAAGGATCATCGTTGTAAATACTGCGCAGGTAAACCGGAACCAGTGATGCCATCCAGCCATGACAATGAACAATGTCTGGGGCCCATCTTAATTTCTTGACCGTTTCAATTACTCCCCGGGCGAAAAAGAGGGCACGTTCATCATTATCCTCGAATTCCCTACCTGCTGCATCGGATATAGTGTGCTTCCTCTGAAAGTAATCATCATTGTCGATAAAGTAAACCTGCATTCGTGCCGACTGGATTGAAGCGACCTTGATAATAAGAGGGTGATCAGTGTCATCAATTATAAGATTCATCCCCGATAACCTTATAACCTCATGCAGCTGGTTCCTTCTTTCATTTATGATTCCGTACCTCGGCATAAATGTTCTTATCTCCTTGCCTCTTTCCTGAATACCCTGCGGGAGATATCTTCCTATCTTTGATAATTTTGTTTCACCTAAATATGGAGTTATCTCCTGAGAGATGAACAATACTTTCTTGCTTTCCATTTATACTCCTGGATATGCCATTCTGTAACAATTTGCAAAGATAATAATAAAAAATGACAATATAACCAACACTTACCCTAGGTTATTTTTTTGTGGATTGCCGATTTAATTAATATTGCGGATTTCGGGTTTGTGATTTCGGATATCAAATCCGCAATCGACAA
>DAIUKI010000012.1:6738-18546 GCA_036848255.1 Bacteroidales bacterium
TTAATATTGCGGATTTCGGGTTTGTGATTTCGGATATCAAATCCGCAATCGACAATCCGCAATCCGAAATGAACATAATAGCTTTAACTTTACACCAGGTTTGCATTAATAACGATAAATATGAAAGTCATCAGCTCCATTAAGGAGCTTCAGAAAGAGATTAAATCAGTTAACTCATCACCGCTCGGATTCGTGCCCACAATGGGAGCGCTTCATCCCGGTCATATTTCACTTGTGCGGAACGCCATATCGCTCTGCGCCCTCGTCGTTGTCAGCATCTATGTCAATCCGACGCAGTTCAACGACGCAAACGATCTGAAGAATTATCCCCGTACACCGGACGATGATCTTGCTTTACTGGGCGAGGTTCTCCGGGAGAATGATATTGTATTTACCCCTGATGACAAAGAAATATATCCTCACAAGGAGAAGCTTGAATTTCATTTCGGAAATCTCGATAATGTGATGGAGGCATTGCACCGGCCGGGTCACTTCAATGGAGTCGGCCAGGTAGTAAGCAGGCTTTTTGAAATTGTAAAACCCGACATGGCGTTCTTCGGACAGAAGGATTTTCAACAGGTTGCAGTGATCAAAGAGCTTGTCAGACAACTAAAAAGCAAAGTGAAGATCATTAGCAATCCGATAATTCGCGAGACCGACGGACTGGCAATGAGCAGCAGAAACCGCCTGCTTGATCCTGCAATAAGAAAAAATGCGGGGATAATATACTCGGCAATTTCAGCTGCTGCCGGGATGACTGGTAATCATGACATCCCCTATATTATCGACTGGGTCAGAAAGAAAATCGAGAAAGCCAACGGCTTCAGGGTGGAATATTTCTATATTGTCGATGATGTGGAATTAAGACCGGTAGCGGCACTGTGTGAAATGGAAAAAGGGAAAAGGTATTTTGGCTGCATTGCAGTTAAAGCAGGAACAGTAAGGCTTATCGATAATATCGAATTTCCAGTGTAGTCAATTAAAAAAGGATGTATAAATTTGCGCAGTATCATTTTATCCGCCAATATGTTTATAGAAGTACTGAAATCAAAGATCCATAAGGTGACAGTTACCGAGGCAAATCTGCAGTATGTGGGAAGCGTCTCTATTGATGAGGACCTGATGGATGCATCAAGTATAATTGAAAATGAAAAGGTATCTGTGCTCGATGTTAACAATGGAGAGAGGCTCGAAACCTATGTTATAAAGGGGAAAAGAGGTTCCGGTCAGATATGCATGAATGGTCCGGCAGCAAGAAAAGTGGCTGTTGGTGATGTGATAATAATCATGTCGTATGCAACCATTGATTTTCAGGAAGCCAAATCATTCAGGCCTGCAGTAATTTTTCCTGATACGAAAACAAATAAACTTATCTGAACTTGAAGAAAGGTTTTATACAGGCCGGTAAGTTCATTGCTTTTTTATTGGTCGGGATCCTGCTTCTGTGGATCGCCTTCCGGACAGTTGATTTCAAAGCACTGACAAAGAGTCTGAAAGGAGCAAATTATTCCTGGCTGATACTGTCCACGCTTTTAGGACTGCTTGGCTACCTTAGTCGTGCACGGCGATGGATAATCCTGATAAATCCCCTTGGGTATCACCCGAAATTCTGGAATACTTTTCATGCAATGATGTCGGGATACCTTACAAATCTTGCCCTCCCGAGGGTTGGAGAGATAACCAGGTGCGTTGCCCTCGGGAAAAAGGAAAAGATCCCCGTGGACCAGTTGATAGGAACAATGGTTATCGAACGTACAATCGATCTGATATCGCTTCTGCTTATAATGTTTGGACTCTTCTTCACAAGCGGATCAAATATCAGGGGTTATCTGAACGAATCCATTATTGTCCCGTTCCGCGAAAAAGTGCTGTCGGTGTTTGGCGCCGCATGGATACCCTGGGCTTTATTTATTGGACTGTCAGTCATCTCCGCTTTTCTGCTGATCCGCTATAAAAAGCGACTGCGTAAGATCAGGTTCTTTTCAAAGATTTTCGACATTGGTCGTGGTGTAATAAACGGACTTAAATCGATTCTGAAAATGAAAAGGAACTGGGAATTCATCTTTCATACAGTATTTATCTGGTTCAATTATGCCCTGATGACATGGGTGGTTGTATTCTGCCTTGAAAGCACATCGCATCTCTCTTTTGGGAACTCTGTCTTCATTCTTGTCATTGGTGGACTTGCAATGTCAGCTCCGGTGCAGGGAGGAATCGGCACCTTCCACTATTTCGTCTCCAGAGGAATTGCATTTGTGGAGGGGGTCAGTATTGAAGATGCATCCGCTTATGCCATATTAACTCATGAATCGCAGCTGGTGCTTGTAATAGTGCTCGGAGCGCTGGCATTCAATATGCTATATAGGAAGCAGGACCCCCCAACTCCCCTGAAAGGGGGCTAATAATGCCATCATGCCTAAAACCAAAACAGTTTTCGTTTGCCAGAATTGCGGAGCAGAATCTTCGAAATGGATAGGAAGATGCCCCTCCTGCAAGGAATGGAACACCTACCACGAAGAGATAGTCGCACCTGCATCCTCACATGAAAGAGCCTACCTTTCAGGCCGGGAAAAGAGCAAACCCGAGCTTCTCGACAATATAAGCTCTGATGAACATAATCGTCAGAAGACAGGCATTCCGGAATTTGACAGGATACTTGGGGGAGGAATGGTCCCTGGTTCACTTATACTGCTTGGAGGCGAGCCGGGTGTAGGAAAATCAACACTTGCACTGCAGCTTGCACTTGCCATGGACGGAAAAAGTGTGCTTTATGTCTCCGGAGAAGAGAGCGGGGAGCAGATTAGTCTCAGGGCTAAAAGACTCAAAAAATCAAATCCATCCTGCTTTATCTTTGGCGAAACTGACCTTGAAACAATTCTTGCCCAGGCTGAGAACTTAAAGCCCGGATTGATCATTATCGACTCCATCCAGACAATTCACAGCGGGATACTTGAATCTTCAGCAGGTTCGGTATCACAGGTCAGGGAGTGTGCTGCCCAGCTCCTGAAGTTTTCAAAAATAACAGGGATCCCGATCCTTCTCATCGGGCATATAACAAAGGATGGAACTCTTGCCGGCCCCAAGGTACTTGAGCATATTGTCGATATTGTTCTTTATTTTGAAGGTGACAATAACTATATATACCGCCTCCTAAGATCGGTAAAGAACAGGTTTGGATCAACCTCCGAACTTGCGATATTTGAAATGATCGAAAGCGGGCTGAGGGAGGTAGCCAATCCTTCCGAAATGTTCATAAACCAGCATGATGAGCCTCTGAGCGGGATAGCTATTGCAGCAACAGTCGACGGCCTCAGGCCATTTCTTATCGAGACACAGGCGCTAGTCAGCAGCGCTGTCTACGGAACACCGCAAAGAAGCTCCACGGGTTTTGATATCAGGCGACTCAATATGCTGCTTGCAGTGCTTGAAAAAAGAGCCGGGTTCAGGCTTGGGGTGAAAGATGTGTTCCTGAATATTGCCGGTGGAATAAAGGTCGACGACCCTGCCATTGATCTGGCCATTATAACTTCTGTTTTATCCTCCAATCTGGATATCCCTGTCGGCAGGGATGTATGCTGCTCAGGTGAGGTTGGCCTTTCAGGCGAGATCCGGCCGGTTTCCAGGATAGAACAGCGGATCAGGGAAGCATCAAAAATGGGATTCAGAAAAATCTATATCTCAAAGTTCCACAGAAATATATCAGTTAAGGGTATCGATATTGAAGTCATTCAGGTTGGTAAGGTAGAGGCGCTTGTACGGTCGCTGTTCAGCTGAGTTAATACTTTTCCCTTATATATCCTCCTCTCCTCGAGTTCTCTCTTTTTGCCTTGTCGCAATCCGTTTCAACATTGAAATTTGAAGGGCGGTCGAACTCATCTGATTCCATTATTCCGAACAGCGGATCGTTATAAACCTTCCTGAGAAACTTTGCAAATACCGGAAGGGCCATGGCAGCTCCCTGTCCTTCGCTCAAAGTCTCAAAATGAATCGACTGATCCTCACCTCCGGTCCAAACACCACCCACAAGATTAGGGGCCACCCCCATAAACCATCCGTTTGCATTGTTCTGAGTCGTTCCCGTCTTGCCTCCTATCGGGTTAAGAAGCAGATATGGTTCCCTTCTTAATCTGTTTCCGGAGCCGATAAGCACGACTCCCTGAAGAAGGTCAAGCATAAGGTATGCCTGCTCCTCACTGAGGACCTCCTCAATCTGCTGGGTAAATTTAGCTATCTGGTTACCGTTCTTATCTTCGATCCGTGTAACATACATCGGCCTTGTATATACTCCTCTGTTTGCATAGGTCGAGTAAGCCCCCACCATTTCTTCAAGCTTTATATCTGATGTTCCAAGGAATATTGACGGCACGGGATCAATAAAGCTTCTGAATCCCATTCTTTTCATAAGGTCGGTTACAGCCGATGGAGTGAACTGCTGCATCAGCCATGCTGAAATATAGTTTTCCGACTGTGCCAGTCCCCATTTGAGCGTGACCGTCTTCCCGTGATACTCCTTCGGCCCCGAACTTCGTGGTCTCCAGGGAACGGAGTCGCCGGGCAGATCGAACGACCTTGAAATATTTTCCACTTCATCACATGGGGTGTAACCGTTCTGCATTGCAACAGTATAAAGGAAGGGTTTGATTGTACTGCCGACCTGCTTTCTTTGCTGGGTCACTGCATCCCATTTGAAATACCTGAAATCAGGACCTCCGACATATGCTTTGATGTAACCGGTGTGAGGGTCTTCCACAAGAAAAGCAGAACGCATGAAATACTTATAATACCTCACCGAATCATAGGGTGTCATAATCGTATCCTTCTCCCCTTTCCAGGAAAAGACCTTCATCGGCACTTTTGTATTGAATGCAAGCATAATTGAATCCTGCGGGACACCCCTGGCACTCATCATGATATACCTTTGGCTGTCCTTTACCGATCTCATAATAAGATCCTCCACCTCCTTCTTTGACAGGTCATTCGAATATGGCGGATTCCTGAATCCCTTTGCGCGCCTGAAAAAATCAGGCTGAACCTCCTGTGAAAGATGTTCCGCAACAGATTCTTCGGCATATTGCTGCATCCTGGAATTGATTGTAGTATATATTTTAAGCCCATCCTTGTGAATATCATAATTTGATCCGTCAGGCTTCCTGTTTTTGTTGCACCATCCATACAGAGGATTATTTTCCCATTCCCATCGTGCCTCCTCATATGATGATTCCCTCTCATACCTTTTCCGGTCAGGCTCGGGCCTTCGCATAATATTTCTCAGGTACTCCCTCAGATATGTAGCCAGTCCAGTATTATGGTCCTCTACCGTGAAATAAAGATCGATCGGAAGTAATTTCACAGAATCGGCAACATCCGGATGAATATACCCGTATTTTGCCATTTGTGAAAGAACAATATTCCTTCGCTGCATCATCCGTTCAGGATATTTTCTTGGATTAAAGGCGCTTGAATTCTTGAGCATTCCGACAAGTACGGCGGCTTCTTCCAGCTTAAGGGAATCGGGAGTAGTGTTAAAATAGACCCTGGCAGCCGATCTGATACCAATCGCCTGATAGAGGAAATCATATTTATTAAGGTACATCGCAATTATCTCCTCCTTGGTATAGCTTTTCTCAAGCTTTACAGCCGTCTGCCATTCCTTGAACTTTGCAACACCAAGCCTTAGTTTTCTGGTAAACTTTGAAACCCGTGCAGTATCCCTCGGGTATAATTGTTTTGCCAGCTGCTGGGTAATCGTGCTTCCTCCTCCTGTTTTCTGTCCCAGAACTATTGTTCGTACAATCGCTCTTCCCAGGCCCCTGATATCAATACCCGAATGCCTGTAATATCTTATATCCTCGGTTGCAATCAGGGCATCTGTAAGGTATGGTGAAAGATTCCTGTAATCGGTCCATGTACGGTTTTCCACGCTTATCTTCCCCAGAAGCACCCCATCCTCGGAATAGACTTCCGCGGCCAGGTTGTACTGGGGATTTTCAAGCTCACTGAATGAAGGCATCGGTCCGAGCTTGCCTTTTGATATCAGTATGAAGAGAAATACGACAATTACGAACGGAATTGAGAACAATGTCCAGAACCAGATAAGATATTTTCTGTTTGATGAATCTCCTTTCATTAGCTTGGGGAGTTTGGGCAAAAATAGTAATTAATAAAGAATCTTAACTGTTTATTTTGAAGTTTGGAACCTAAATGACTTACTTTGCGTGTTTTTAAAAGAGCTAAATCATTATAATATGATCGAAAACCTCGTAATTGTTGAGTCGCCTGCAAAAGCAAAAACCATTGAGAAGTTCCTGGGTAAGGAGTTCCGTGTTGTATCCAGTTTCGGCCATATCAGGGATCTCAAGAAGAAAAACCTGGGCATCGATATCGCCAATAATTTCTCCCCCGAATATGAAATTCCTAAAGAAAAGGCAAAAGTTGTAGGAGAACTCCGTAAAGCTGCTGCAGAATCTAATAATATCTGGATCGCTTCCGATGAGGACCGCGAGGGGGAGGCTATTGCATGGCATCTTGCAAGTGTTCTGAACCTCGATCTGGAAACTACAAAAAGGATCGTATTCCATGAAATCACAAAAGATGCAATCTCAAATGCCATACTTTCTCCCCGAAGGGTCGACATGAACCTTGTCAATTCCCAGCAGGCCCGCCGTATCCTCGACAGGATAGTCGGCTTTGAGATCTCTCCTGTGCTTTGGAAGAAGGTACAGCCGGCATTGTCGGCCGGAAGGGTTCAGTCTGTAGCTGTCCGCCTGATAGTTGAAAGAGAAAGGGAGGTTATAGCATTCAAAAGTGAATCTTCATTCCGCATAAACGGGATCTTTAAAAGTGATCCATCTGATACGGAGGAGAATGTCATCAGGGCCGAGGCCGGCAAAAGATTTCCAGATGAAAAAGAGGCAACAAAGTTCCTGGAACTTTGCAATGCTTCAGAATTCCGTGTCTCAGGGGTCACAGTCAAACCCGGCACACGGTCGCCCGCTCCGCCGTTTACAACTTCCACCCTGCAGCAGGAAGCCTTCAGGAAGCTTGGATTCTCGGTTGCACAGACCATGGCAGTGGCACAAAAACTGTATGAATCAGGAAAGATTACTTACATGAGGACCGACTCCACCAACCTTTCGAAGCTTGCCCTTTCAAAATCAAGGGAAGTAATTATTTCAGAGTTTGGCGGAAAATATTCAAAAACCCGTCAGTTCAAGACAAAATCAAAAGGGGCGCAGGAGGCACACGAAGCAATCAGGCCCGCTTATCCCGACACCTCAACAATTACCGGGAATCAGAATGAAAAGAGACTTTATGAGCTTATCTGGAAAAGGACCATAGCATCACAGATGGCTGATGCAGAAATTGAAAGGACCACCATCACAATAGGGATGAACAATTCACCTGTTGCATTTTCGGCAACGGGAGAAGTTGTAATATTTGACGGATTCCTGAAAGTCTATGCTGAATCGGCTGATTCAGAGAATGGGGATGATGAGAAATCATTGATCCCTCCGGTAAAGAAAGGCATGCAGCTTTTTTATGACACCATTTCCGCCACCCAGAAATTCACTTTACCCCCCCCGCGCTATACTGAAGCCAGCCTTGTAAAGAAGCTTGAGGAACTTGGTATTGGAAGACCCTCGACCTATGCCCCGACAATTTCAACAATACAGAACAGGGGTTATGTAATGCGTGAGGACCGTCCCGGAGAAAAGCGGCAGCTTAAAATCATCACTCTTTCAAAGGGAAAGTTATCGCCAACATCAAAAATTGAAGCTGTCGGAAAGGAGAAGTCCAAGCTCTTCCCACAGGATATTGGGATGATCGTAAATGATTTCCTGATGGAAAACTTCTCGGAAATTGTGGATTTCAATTTTACTGCCGAAGTTGAAGAGCAGTTCGACAGGATTGCAGAGGGTAAACTGAAATGGACAGGAATGCTTGATAAATTCTATTCTTCATTCCATAAAACCGTTGAAGATACACTCGGGAAAAAGAACAGGACCACGGTGATAAGGATACTGGGAACCCACCCTGAAACAGGAGAACAGGTTGTCGTTAAGATGGGACGATTCGGGCCGGTTGCCCAGATAGGTGATGCCGGAAACGGGAACAAGCTCCGCTTTGCCAGTCTCGCCAGGAATCAGCTCCTCGAGACCATAACCCTTCCTGAGGCCCTTAACCTGTTTCGCCTTCCAAGATCGCTCGGAATGCATGAAGGGGAAGAAATGATTGTGGGTATCGGTAAATTCGGACCTTACGTCAGGCACATGGGCAAGTTCTGTTCCCTTAAGAAAGGTGTTGACGATCCGTATACCGTTACAATTGAAAGAGCCATTGAAATAATCAGGGAAAAAGGTGAAACCGACAAAAAGAAGATGATTATGGATTTTGGTGAGATTAAGCTGCTGAACGGACGATATGGAGCCTATATTTCGAGGGATAAGAAAAATTACAGGCTCCCTAAAGGCACTGATGCCGATAAGCTTACAAAGGAGGATTGCATCAGGATCATAGAAAATAGTGAAAAACCCAAGAAAAGCTCCGAATAAATTATGCTCGACCTTAATGACTATTTCAGCCCTGTAAGCATTGAAAGGCATGGTTTCGAGACTCTGACCGGAAATGCTGGTTTTCCCCATAATATTGTGATCAATACCGAAAACAACAGGATAAGGGATTTCATGGAATTCAAGGTCGCTATTCTTGGAGTGCCCGACGGAAGGAACTCCGTCAACCAGGGTTCATCCGATGCTCCGGATGCCATACGGCAGGAGCTTTACAGCCTGGCCAAAATTCCCGGTAAGACCAGGATCACCGACCTGGGGAACATGAAGCAGGGGATGACTTTTGCCGATACACTAGCCGGCTTGACCGACGTGCTTTTTGCCCTGATGAAAGGAAACGTGTTCCCCGTTATCATCGGAGGCAGCAGTGCGCTGATACCGGCAATCGACAGGGCATTCACAAGCCTGAATACCCCGTACACCCTGGTTGCGGTAGATCCCAGAATTGATTACAGCAATTCTCCCGATACGGTTGATTCGCTTGGTTACCTGAATAAAATAACCTCTAACCACAAGAGTACTTTCAGACAGTATATAAATATCGGATATCAGACCTACCTCAATGACCAGCAGGTGCTTAACCGTTTTGAAAAGCGTCACTCGGAGCTGTTAAGGATCGGTGATGTAAGGCAGGCGGTATATCTTACAGAGCCTCTCTTCAGGGACTCAGATGCTGCCGTTTTTGACATATCCGCTGTACGACAATCAGATGCCCCCGGAACTGCCATACCATCCCCCAACGGGTTCTATGGTGAGGAAATATGCCTTCTTTCAAGATATGCCGGGATATCCGATAACCTTAAGGTATTTGGCCTTTTTGATGTTAATCCCTTGCTTGATCTCCGCAATCAGACAACAGGGCTCGCGGCCCAGATACTTTGGTTCTTCCTGGAAGGCTTTTCACAGAAGCAGTACGAGACTCCCGAATTAAGCAACAGCAATACAGGACGATTTATTAAATATCATGTCAGGATCACCGATCTTGAGGACGATCTGATCTTCGTAAAAAGCAATCTCACTGAAAGATGGTGGATCGAACTCCCGGGTGATAATAATACCAATATTTATATTGCCTGTTCACACGACGATTACCTTAAGGCAAACAGAAACGAAGTTCCCGACAAATGGGTTAAAGCTTCGAACAGATTTAAGTCCTGATCCTTCAAATAATTTCAAATCTTTATCGTTTTACACACGGTTTGGAATATTCTTTGTGGATAATTGGATATGAATGTTTAAAAGTTTTAACCCCCGGGATTCCGGTATGTATACTTTTAATTTTTTTGCTTTACTTTTGACGTTCAATTGATGAGCTTAATCCACTATTATATTAAAGACGTGAAAAAGTATTACTCTGTATTCTTATTCATGATGCTGTCAGTTGCCTCTTGCTTCTCGCAGCAGGATCCGATAACCAGCAACTACATGTTCAATACCCTGACTTTTAATCCGGGTTATGCCGGCACTTCAGGTATGATATGCGCTTCTGCAATCAACAGGCAGCAGTGGGTAGGATTCGAGGGTGCTCCCTCGACCACAATATTCAATATAAGTGCTCCCGTTTCGCCTTTCAAGATCAACAGCGGTGTCGGACTGATGGTAGAGAATGACATCCTGGGTTTTAACAGGGACATAAACCTTGCACTTATATATTCATACATTGCAGATATAGGACAAGGGAAGCTGGGTATCGGGGTAAATGCCGGAATGTTCAACATGACCCTTGATCCTGAATGGGTAATACCGACAGGTGATGTTTTTACACCGCCTTCAGGCGATCCTCTGATACCTGAAAGCAAAGAGAGTTCCGTAACCTTCGATGCCGGGCTGGGTGTTTATTATACAACAGATAAATATTATGCAGGAATATCGGTCACTCATATAAATCAGCCGAAAGTCAAATTCACTAAAGGAGTCTCTTATATTAGCAGGCATTATTATATTACAGCTGGTTATATTCTTCAGCTCCCAAATCCTTCCCTTGAGTTGCTGCCATCCCTTTTTGCGCTTAGCGATGGCAAGGCAATACAATTTTCCGCAACTTCTTTAATAAGATACAATAAAAAGGCATGGGGGGGCGTTTCTTACAGACCCGGTGATGCACTGGTAGGAATTGTTGGGATAGAATTGTTTAATGGTATCAGGGTCGGATACGCTTATGATTTCCCTGTCTCGGATATCAGAAAGAACACTCACGGGTCGCACGAATTTATGGTGAATTATTGTTTTAGTCTCAGTATGGGTAAAAGTCCGATGAGATACAAAAGCATAAGGTTCTTATAAAGTTAGAAAAAAAAATACTGCAATACAAAATTCTGTAGAATTATGAAAAAGGTAATCATTCCAGGTCTGATAGTTTTGATATTTTTGGGCGGTTGTAAGTCTTCCGATAACGGAGAGCTCACCGGAGTTCCGGGAAGAAAGAATTTCTTTGAGCCGGAACCATTTGAAATGGCATTCATACCCGCTGGCAGCTTTACAATGGGACCAAGCGACCAGGACGCCGTTTTCGCACAGAACAGCATCTCCAAGGTCGTAACCGTTGAGGCTTTCTGGATGGACCAGACTGAAATCACAAACAACAAGTATCGCCAGTTTGTATATTATGTCAGGGATTCCATCCTGAGAACAAAGCTTGGCGAAGCACAGGTTCCCGACCGTGAATACTTTGTTGTCGATGATGATGGCAATGCTGTCGAACCTCCGGTTATCAACTGGCAGGAAAGGATTGATACGGAAGAAGAGACAACGGCTGCCGTACTTGAGGAGATGTTCTATCCTCCTGAAGAGAGGTTCAACGGGAAAAAGCAGGTTGATGTAAGAAAATTAAATTATACCTACTTCTGGGTTGATTATCAGCAGGCTGCGAAGGCAAAATATGTCAACGACTATGCAAATAACACCTTTAAATACGTGGGTACTGTAATAGACCGCAACGGGAACGAGACTCCTGTCAAGGACCGTTCATCTTTCATAAGGCATGATACCATTAATATATATCCTGACACCTTATGCTGGATCAGAGACTTCACTTACTCATTCAATGATCCCCAGGCCGACCTTTATTTCTGGCACCCTTCATTTGACGACTATCCGGTTGTCGGTGTTTCATGGGCTCAGGCAAATGCATTCAGCAGGTGGAGGACGGATTATATGAATACTGCTCTAAGACAAAACGGAATCGCCGATGTTCAGGCTTACAGGCTTCCGCTTGAAACTGAATGGGAATATGCATCAAGGG
>DAIUKI010000013.1:0-18230 GCA_036848255.1 Bacteroidales bacterium
TTTTAATATAAATGGATAAACTTTAATTAACAATATTATGGAATTTAATGCTGCTGCCCTGGCCGGATTTCTGAAGGGTGAAATAATTGGGGACCCTGAGACAAAAGTAAATACTGTTGCGAAGATCGAGGAAGGACATCCCGGAGCCCTTTCATTCCTGGCCAATCCAAAATATGAGCACTATTTATATACTACAGAATCGTCGATAGTACTTGTTAACAATAGTTTTGTCCCTTCTGCCAGTGTCAAGGCAACCCTTATTAAGGTGGAGAATGCCTATGAATCATTCGCATCGCTTCTTCAGCTGGTCGACCAGGCAAGGCCCCGCAAAAAAGGAGTGCATCCCACAGCTGTGATAGAGCCGACAGCAGTTATTGGCAGGGATGTCTATATCGGGCCCTATGTGTACATTGGAGAAAACTGTTTTATCGGGGATGAATGTTCAATTTACCCCCATGTCTACCTTGGCGATAATTCAAAGGTAGGTAAGAAATGCACACTGAATCCGGGTGTCAAAATATACCACGACTGTATTCTGGGCAATAACTGTGTTATCCATGCGGGATCAGTTATCGGTAGCGATGGTTTCGGATTTGCACCCCAGTCTGAAACGGAGTTTATGAAGATCCCGCAGTTAGGGAACGTTGTTATCGAAGACAATGTTGAAATAGGTGCAAACGTTGCAATTGACCGTGCAACAATGGGTTCGACCCTAATAAGAAAAGGCGTCAAGCTCGATAACCTGATCCAGATAGGGCATAATGTGGAGATCGGGGAGAATACCGTTATGGCAGGGCAGACAGGTGTGGCAGGATCATCAAAGATAGGCCGGAACTGCATGTTCGGAGGCCAGGTTGGGATATCGGGCCATCTGAAGGTAGCTGACGGAACCAAAATAGGGGCCCAGTCAGGCATTCCAAGTGATGTGAAAAAGGAGAATTCCGTCCTGCTCGGATATCCGGCGATGGACCACAGAAATTTTCTCAGATCTTCAATTGTCTTCAGACAATTACCTGAGCTTAAAACAAAAATTGAAGAACTTGAAAGGAAGGTGGACATGCTTAAAAATGCTTAAAATACCCTCTTATTGATGCCTAATGGGAAAACCTTAATTGCATAAACATTTGGTTGTTCGGTTTTTTTGATTTTTTTTGTACCTGAATTCTGAAATATATCTTGGAAGCCGATGAGTGAGAAACAAAGAACTCTTGCAAGGGAGGTCAGTCTTAGTGGTAAAGGATTGCATTCCGGGGTAAATGTAACAATCACATTCAAGCCCGCCCCGGCAAATCATGGATACAAATTCTGCAGAACCGATCTTCCCGGAAGGCCCCTTATTGATGCTTTGGCCGAGAATGTAACTGATACATCGAGGGGCACAACCCTTACGCAGAATGGTGCATCGGTTTCGACCATTGAGCATGCGCTTGCAGCTTTGCACGGATTAAGGGTTGACAATGCCATTATTGACCTTGACGGACCTGAAGCTCCGATAATGGGAGGAGCTGCCTGGAATTTTACGGAAGCGATCAATGAAGCAGGGTTTACAGAGTTGAAAGAAGAAAGGAATTATTTTGTTGTAAAGCAGAAGCTGGTATATTCAGATGAGGAACACGGCGTTGATCTTATAATCTATCCAGATGATCATCTCAGCATAAACGTTCTTATCGATTATAATTCCAGGATATTGGGAAATCAGTACGCAATTCTTGATTCAATCGACGATTTTGAAAAGGAGATCTGCAAAAGCCGCACATTCGTATTTTTCCATGAACTTGAGCCTCTTCACCGGATGGGGCTCATTAAGGGAGGAGATCTTGACAATGCGGTGGTAATTCTTGAAAAAGAGGTTGAACAGGAAGAAATAGACAGGATCGCAAAACTCTTTAACAGGCCCGGCATAACAAAACATACTGCAGGGATACTTAATAATACCGAACTTAGATATCCCAATGAGCCTGCAAGGCATAAACTGCTTGATATAATGGGTGATCTGGCGCTTGTCGGACAACCTGTAAAGGGGAAGGTCGTCGCCACCCGTCCGGGTCATTTTGCGAATACAAGACTGGCAAAGCTTATCAGGCAGGAAATCAAGAAGGCCCATTCCAAGAAAAGTACCCCTGTTTATGATCCGGAACTCCCACCGGTCTTTTCTCTGGAAGATATCAAAAAACGACTGCCTCACAGGTACCCTTTCCTGATGGTAGATAAAATTATTTCAATTGATCAGACGACGGTTGTGGGAATTAAAAACGTGACATTCAATGAACCTTTCTTCCAGGGTCACTTCCCCAATGAACCGGTGATGCCCGGAGTTCTCCTTGTCGAAGCGCTGGCGCAGTGCGGAGGAATACTGGTACTGAGCACGGTAGAGGAACCTGAAAAGTATTCAACATATTTTCTAAAGATCGATAAACTAAAATTCAAGCATAAGGTCGTTCCGGGTGACACCATTATCCTTAAGATGGATCTGATAGAGCCAATGAGGAGGGGAATTGTCATGATGTACGGACAGGCATTTGTCGGAAATCACATTGTTGCAGAAGGAGAGATGACTGCACAGGTAGTTAAAAATAAATAACTGACATATGATCTCGAATTTAGCATATGTTCATCCCAATGCCAGGCTGGCGGAAAACATTACTGTTGAACCATTTGCCTATATCGCTGAAAACGTGGAGATAGGAGAAGGAACCTGGGTGGCTCCCCATTCGACAATTCTTTTCGGTGCAAGAATAGGTAAAAATTGCAGGATCTTCCCTTCAGCAGTAGTATCAGGCATACCCCAGGATCTCAAATTCCGGGGAGAGGAGACAACTGCAGAGATCGGAGACAACACAACGGTGCGTGAAGGAGCAACAATAAACAGGGGAACGGCTTCTGCAGGCAGAACGATTATTGGCAATAACTGCCTCATTATGGCATATACTCATGTGGGTCACGATTGCATTATCGGCAATAACTGTATCCTTGGCAACGGGACGGGTCTGGCTGGTGAAGTCAGGATTGACGACTGGGCGATCCTGAGCGCAGGTACCCTGGTGCATCAGTTTGCAAGGATAGGCGGACATGTTATGATCGGAGGGGGATCGAAAGTGAGAACAGATGTTCCGCCGTTTATCAAAGCCGACCGTGATCCGCTTATATACCTTGGTCTTAATACAGTCGGACTCACCAGGCGGGGATTTGAAAGGGACCGGATCGATTATATACACAATATCTACAGGGCCATATATCAGAACGGGATGAATGTATCGCAGGCGCTTGATTTTATTGAGAAGGAAATAAACCAAACACCCGACAGTGAATATATCCTTGAATTCATCCGCAAATCCGAAAGAGGAATAATCCGGGGACCACGGTAGGAACCTTCAGGCTTTTTCCCATCCCTGAGCCCTGAGCTCAATTTCATTTCCATCATCACTTACAATGCAGCACCCCTGTCCGGCAATAGTCATGTGACCTATCATTGTGACATCGGGAATGCTCTTTATTTTTTCCGCATCCTCAAGCGGCACGGTAAAAAGAAGCTCATAATCTTCTCCGCCATTGAGCGCCGGTATAAGCGGATCAATATTAAACTCCTCAGCCGCCTTGCAGGTTTCTGCATCGATGGGGATCCTGCCGTTGTAGATCCTGCATCCTGTGCCCGAAAGTTTACATAAATGTAGAAGATCGGATGCCAGGCCGTCAGAAACATCGATCATTGAGGAGGAAATTATTTTATTTTCCGTAAGACTCATCAGGACATTCTCAGGAAACTCTGGTTTAAGCTGCCTCTTGATAATGTATTCATATCCTGCAAGATCAGGCTTGAATGCCTTATCCTTGTCATAGATCTTCCTTTCCCGTTCCAGTATCTGGAGCCCCATATATGAAGCCCCGAAATTACCAGTGACACAAATAAGGTCGTTTGCCTTTGCTCCGTTCCTCAGGACATTGCGGCCTTTTTCAACATTCCCTGTTGCAGTTACAGCGATTGTCAGACCTGTAAGGGAACTGGATATATCACCGCCAGCAAGATCAACCTTGTACCTGCTGCATGCCAGATAAATCCCTTCATACAGCTCATCTATCTGTTCCACTGAGAACCTCGAGCTTATTCCAAGCGCAACAAGTATCTGACCCGGCGTGCCGTTCATTGCATAAATGTCGGAAATAGCCCTAATCACTGCCTTGTATCCCAGATGCTTCAATGGTGTGTAAACAAGGTTGAAATGAATGCCTTCGAGAAGAAGATCGGTCGAGACCAGGGTCAGACTCTTACCTGAATCAATAATTGCAGAATCATCACCCGGCCCCAGGATAGTGCTTATATTCTGTATAACAGAATTCTCTGTGATATGGCCTATCAGGCCGAATTTCCCAAAACTTCCGATCGGGGTTTTGCTTTCCGGTTCACTCATGACATATAGTTTTATTAACCCACCCCTAACCCCCCGCCGAAGCGGGGCAGGCTCTCCAGGGAAGGGGAACTCTTTTGTACCTGACGCCTGACGCCTATTGCCTGACTCATGACGCCTGACGCCTGCTTTAGGTATGCATAATCCTTCGTCCGAATGGGTTGATTGCCACTTCGGTTAGCTTGAAATGCTGATTGCCGAAAGGGATCCCTATAATTGTAATGTATAGCAGAACCCCAAAAAAGGCATGTGAAAGAGCAATCCAGATCCCGCCGCAAAGAAGCCATAGAACATTCATGAAAACGTTAAGGCAGCCTGTTGGCTGAGGCTCAACCCTGCTTGTTCTTCCGAAAGGCCACAGGGAAAGCGACCCCATCTTGAGCGTTTGAAGGCCAAAAGGTATCCCGATAATGGTAATCATCAGGATAATACTCCCGACGAAATACTCGATTGCTATTATTATACCGCCGAAAATCAGCCAGATAATGTTTCCCAGAATTTTCATACTCCGTTGTAGTTTACTCAAGTATAATTGTTTTATCCTTCGGGTATTTCACCGAATATGTAAGAATAAGCTCTCTTGTTTCCTGGGGCTTTATATCGAGATCCCATTTTACTTCGCCGGTCTGTGAATTGTATCTGCCGCCTGACAGCTCAATGTCATCGACCTCAATATCGCTGTTCGAAGAGACCGGTATCTGATCGTTTACAGTTATCCTTACAGTATTAGTTTTGTTGTTCCTGACAGTGATAAGGAAGGAATAGGTTTCAGTTTTGTTCGATCCGAGGACCCTTCTGCTTGTGAAGTCCTTTCTTTTCTCCCTCTTCACAAGGATGGAGTTGTCGTTACCCAGAGATACTGTGAGGGTATCTTTAAGCTGGTTCACATTAAGGTATGATTTGCCTACAAATGTGTTCTCAAAATAAAGAGTGGCTTCACCGCCGATCAGATTCTGTTCTGCCCATCCGGTAATATTGCCTGTGAGGTATGCCAGTGGTGACAATTTCGGGACGGTGACATATTTGTAATCAGCCGCGGTTGTGGTACGCTGGATTTCGATTGTCTGGATCTTCCCGTCAGATTCAATTGTATAAGGTGTAGTAATATCGAAAGTAACCGTTGTCTCCCCAACAGTTTTTTCAATAGGAACGGGAGCTGCTTCAGCTTGTTCCATTGCGGCATCAGCCATAACTGCAACATCGTTTAATTCCTGCGACTTTTCTCTCTTCACTCCCGATGCCACACCTCTGATCATAATCCTGGGAGCCGGAGTGGGATTGTAATAATCAATAAACCAGGGATCGAGTACCGGGACATCTCCGGCAACCCATGGTGTAGCATTCGAGAAGCTGAGCTTTACTTCCTTCCATGAAACTCCGGTATTCTGGAATACGTTTGCCTTGTAAAAAATAACGACAGGCTTTGAGATATTATCCACCCTTATATCATACGAAGGAAACCATCCTGCATTGCTGACAACATAGCTGAACGTCATACTGCCTGAAACAGGTTTCTCACAGCTTACCGAAACAGATATTTCACCAGAAGGCAGCTGTTGTTTCCCGAATTTGTCGGCAATCTGCTTCTGGAGGGCTGCAATCTGCTTCTCGTAATCCTTTATCAGCCTTGTTTTTTTAAGAACGGTATTTTTAACCTGATCCATATTATTTGTGTAAAGCTCCATTACGCTTTTCAGCTGTTCAACCGAAAAGGTGGTTTCCTTTACAAGTATTGCCCTGTTGGCAACAAGGAAAGCCTCTTTTTCATTCAGGACAGAGATTGAAGCCTTCTCATCCTCAACTTTAAGCTGAAGAGCTTCGATCTGGTTTCTGATACTTTTTACCTCGGGAAGATCCTCAAGGTTCTCAAGATAATTATTCTGCTGATTCACAGCAAGTATTATAAAATCACCATATCCCTTTACCTGGATGCTCTGGGCGTCGATATATGGCGAAAGGGAACCAAGTTTGAGAAGAGTTTTTCCTGCAGGAAGCTCAACGGTAGTCTCGTGGCTCACCTGTGCCCTGTCGGGATAGACGGTAACATGTCTGATGCCGGCTTTTATCTCCTTTTCAGTTTCAGCAGAGATCCCAGAAACAGCAATCAGAACCAGTATAAAACTAAAGAACAAATTTTTCATCTAATTTGAATTTAAAACATATAAAGATAAGATTTTCTGAAAGACTATAAGCCACAAATTTGGAGCCGGTAATTGACATATCGCTACAGGTTTTTACCTCTCCCTCCCCGCTTCGGCGGGGGGCTGGGGGTGGGTTCAAAAGCAAGGAATTTGTTAAATAAAGTGAATTTATCGCCTCATTATATGTTAAATATGCGTTTTGCAAGCGATAATATTGTTAATAATATACCTTTGACAAAATTTTTAAGTGATGCATGGATTGAAAATTGGGGATCTGACGATTGCTGTTCCAATAGTTCAGGGTGGAATGGGTGTCGGGATTTCTCTTTCGGGACTGGCAGCGGCTGTTGCTAATGAGGGAGGTGTTGGAGTTATTTCAAGCGCCGGGCTGGGCCTGCTCTACAGTGATTTTAAGGGGAATTTCCTCGAGGCAAGCATTTATGGCCTGAAGGAGGAGATACGAAAAGCCAGGGAAAAAACATTAGGTGTGATCGGAGTCAATGTAATGGTGGCAATGTCAAACTTTACAGACATGATAAAGACATCCATTGCTGAAAAAGTTGATATTATTATTGCAGGAGCAGGACTCCCTCTTGATCTGCCTTCATTTTTAAAGAAGGATTCACTGACCAAACTTATTCCGATCGTTTCATCTGCCAGGGCTGCGAAGATAATTTGTGAAAAATGGAAATCGAATTACAATTATCTGCCTGATGCAGTTATAGTTGAAGGACCGAAAGCCGGAGGTCATCTGGGTTTTAAGGAGGAACAGATATCGGATATTGATTTCAGGCTTGAAAAGCTTGTCCCTGAGATTGTGACGGAATTAAAGGTTTTTGAAGATAAATATGACAAACCTATTCCTCTGATTGCCGCAGGAGGAATATATACCGGACAGGACATTCATGATATCATGATGCTTGGGGCATCAGGCGTGCAAATGGGGACAATATTCGTGACCACCGATGAATGCGATGCATCGGCTGCATTCAAACAGTCTTATATAAATGCCACCGAAGACGATATTGAGATAATCAAGAGTCCGGTCGGAATGCCCGGACGAGCAATACTCAGTAACTTCATAAAAAAAGTGAAGGAAGGCAAAAAACAGCCGAAAAAATGTCCTTTCAAGTGTATCAAAACCTGTGATATTTCAAAGAGTCCCTATTGTATAATTATAGCGCTTATAAATGCACTGAAGGGGAACTTCGAGAATGGATATGCTTTTGCCGGGGCAAACGCATTCAGGGCAACCAGGATCTCGTCAGTAAAAGAGGTGTTTCAGGCCCTGCTTAAGGAGTATAGGGAGAGCCGGTAAGAACATCGAAATATCCGACAGTCCCCTGTCCAAATTCCTCATCACCATGTCCTGCCATTGGACAGCCTGGTACCGGGCAGTTAATGATCTTGTGTTCCTTATTATCGGCCGGCTCCCATCCAAGGAGCAAATAAAGCGCAAAGAAACCTATTACATATGCAACGGCGATATGCCAGCCATTTTTTATCCACTCGATCACATTACGTCCCTGAGGGAATTTGTTTGTTATTGCAACGCCTGCCGATGACCCAAACCATACCATCGATCCTCCGAATCCTACGGTATATGCAAGCATACCCCAGTCATAGTGACCCTGGTCGAGGCAGAGTTTGGTGAGAGGGATGTTGTCAAACACTGCCGAAAGGAAACCCAGTGCAAATGCAGTTCCCCAGGATGCATTAGGCAGCTCTTCAACAGGCATCATTGATGCACACATTACAAGGCAGAGAAGAAAAACGGTTCCTTTAATAGCTCCAGGAACCTCTTTCCAGGGAACCGGGCGTAGAAATGCACCAATAAGAATTGCTATCCAGACTCCTAGTGCAGGCATATCATAAACTACATTAGAAATAATTGCTCCTGCAAGGATCAGCGCAACACATAATAGTCTAACCCAGTCAATTTTTACGTTAGTGTCAGCATCTTTAAGTATGGGCTGGTATTTATGCTGCTGATGAGCACCAAACCATGCAAAGAAGATCAGTGCAACAAATGCTGCAACATAGGCATGCAACACATTTAATGCGGAGACCCCGTCGATCCACATCATTGTAGTGGTTGTGTCGCCCACTACACTGCCAGAGCCTCCTGCATTGCTGGCTGCAACCAGGGCAGCTATATAGCCTATGTGAACCCTGTTTTTAAATACAACAAGAGCAATCGTACCTCCTATAAGCGCTGCTGCTATGTTATCGAGAAATGATGAAAGAATGAAAACAAAAAAGAGCAGAAGAAACGGACCTTTCCAGTCGTCCGGAAGATACCTCGGAAGTATATCAGGCACCCTTGACTCTTCAAATATCTTTGAAAGCACGGCAAAGCCAAGCAACAATCCCAGCAGGTTGAGGATTATTCCCCATTCTCCCTGCCTTAATTCCTTGTCCATCAGCTGTTCTCCCAGAGGAGTGGTTCCAAACATATGTTCCTGAAGGTTGAAATGCGGATCGAAAATCAGTTTAAATGTCAACAACACACTTAATCCGATAACTGCCACCCAGAAAGTCTGCTTATGAAAAAGCGCCACCCCGAGAAGGATAAGTCCGAATATTATAAATTCTACACGGATCGGCCCAATTGAAGGAACTTCACCCGCTGCTGCAAAAATGATTGCAGGAGAAAATAACATAGTAACAAGAAGAAAGAGCCTTTTAAGATTTCTGGTGGGGAGTGATCCAGTCAGGTTGTTCATATTTCAGGATTTAGGAATAGTATTGTTAATTAATTAACAAGCTGACAAATTAGGAATATTTTCGATTTTTGCTTTAAATTTCAGCAGTGCTTTTTTGATGATCTTTGTCATAAGCTCATGAGTTCTTTATTTTCAGAATGATTTCTTACTGAAATCATGATTTTTTAATAATTTTGCGTCTTTATTTAGATTAAATATAATTAAGGATAAGAAAATTGACCAAAGGTTTCAACCAGCGATTTTTAACCCCCCAACCCCCCAATTGGGGGGCTAAGAAGAAGAATTGTTTTAAAGTCCCCAAGATGGGGGATTTAGGGGGTTGATGTACGGAAATGGAATTTATGGGGTTGAAAAATCAGTGGGCAGGGTTAGGGAAATCAAAAAAACAAATAACAAATACCACTCCGGCTTGTTAGTTGTAATGGGAAGACAGTTATTAAACTGAGGAAATGGAAAAGGACCAGGATAAGATAATAAATGACGTTACGTCGGGTGAGTATAAGTATGGCTTTTATACTGATATCGAGACGGAAATGATCCCAAAGGGACTTAATGAGGATGTAGTGCGTCTTATTTCAAAAAAGAAAAATGAACCCGATTGGCTCCTGGAGTTCCGCCTGAAATCGTACCGTCACTGGCTGACAATGAAAATGCCTACCTGGGCCAATCTGAAAATACCGCCCATCAATTACCAGGAGATAATCTATTATGCCGCACCAAGACAGAGGGCCTCCCTGGATAGTATTGACGATATAGATCCCGAGCTGAAGAGAACATTTGACAGATTGGGGATCCCCCTCGAAGAGCAGAAACATCTTTCAGGTGTCGCCGTTGATGCGGTAATGGACAGTGTTTCAGTCAAGACTACATTCAGGGAGACACTGGCTGAGCTCGGAATTATTTTCTGCTCATTCAGCGAAGCTGTAAAAGAGTATCCCGATCTTGTCAGGAGATATTTAGGCACTGTAGTCCCATATACCGATAATTTCTTTGCAACGCTTAATTCAGCGGTATTCAGCGACGGTTCGTTCTGCTATATTCCAAAGGGAGTTCGATGCCCGATGGAACTCTCAACCTATTTCAGGATAAACTCAGCTAACACAGGTCAGTTTGAGCGCACGCTTCTGGTGGCCGACGAAGAGGCTTATGTCAGCTATCTCGAGGGCTGCACCGCTCCAATGAGAGATGAGAATCAGCTTCACGCTGCGATCGTTGAAATAATTGCAGAGAACAATGCCGAGG
Organism: Bacteroidales bacterium; assembly: GCA_036848255.1. Taxonomy (GTDB): domain Bacteria; phylum Bacteroidota; class Bacteroidia; order Bacteroidales; family VadinHA17; genus LD21. The sequence continues at coordinate 10,513 of DAIUKI010000013.1, forward strand.
TAAAATATTCGACTGTACAGAACTGGTACCCTGGCGACAAGGATGGCAAAGGAGGAATACTCAATTTTGTTACCAAGCGAGGATTATGCAGGGGAGAGAATTCCAAAATATCATGGACACAGATAGAGACAGGATCGGCAATTACCTGGAAATATCCTTCATGTATTCTCCGTGGTGATAATTCAACCGGAGAATTTTATTCGGTTGCTGTGACAAACCATCATCAACAGGCTGACACAGGGACAAAAATGATGCACATTGGCAAGAACACCAAAAGCACCATCATTTCAAAAGGAATTTCAGCAGGATTCGGACAAAACAGCTACAGGGGACTTGTTAAAGTCCTCAGGAACGCCTCAAATGCAAGAAATTTTTCACAGTGCGATTCATTGCTCCTTGGTGATAAATGCGGTGCTCATACATTCCCGTATATCGAAGTGGACAATCAGACAGCTATTGTGGAACATGAGGCAACAACATCAAAAATAGGGGAGGACCAGATATTCTACTGCAACCAGAGAGGCATATCGACAGAGGATGCCATAGCCCTTATTGTTAACGGTTATGCACGGGAGGTGATAAACAAGCTGCCAATGGAATTCGCGGTTGAGGCCCAGAAGCTTCTTCAGATAAGCCTCGAAGGCAGCGTAGGTTAAACTTTATAAATTACTATATTTCAATATGCTTAGTATAAAAAACCTGAAAGCCGGCATTGGCGGGAAGATGATTCTCAAGGGAATAAGCCTTGAGGTAAAAGCCGGTGAAATTCATGCGATCATGGGACCGAACGGATCAGGCAAAAGCACTCTTGCGGCTGTACTTGCAGGCAGGGATTATGTTGAGGTTACTGAAGGTTCAGTTAAATATTTCGGAAAGAACCTTCTTGATATGGCACCTGAGGACCGCTCCAAAGAGGGAATATTCCTGGGATTTCAGTATCCGATCGAGATCCCTGGGGTCAGCATGGTCAATTTCATGAAGACCGCGGTGAATGAACACAGGAAGCATAAAGGGCTAGAACCTTTATCATCCTCTGATTTTCTGAGGCTTATGCGGGAGAAGAAGGAACTTGTAGAAATTGATTCGAAGCTTGCAAACCGGTCAGTCAATGAAGGGTTTTCAGGAGGAGAAAAAAAGAAGAACGAGATATTCCAGATGGCAATGCTTGATCCGAAGCTTGCAATTCTGGATGAAACCGACTCAGGACTGGACATTGACGCACTCAGGATAGTAGCAAACGGGGTCAACAAGCTTAAGAAGCCCGATAATTCTGCAATTGTTATCACACATTATCAAAGACTCCTCGATTTTATAATACCCGATGTGGTACACGTTCTTTACGACGGCCGTATTGTTAAGACAGCAGGCAAGGAACTTGCATTTGAACTTGAAGAAAAGGGTTACGACTGGATTAAAAAAGAGGTTGACAATCAAAACTGAAATGAACGGAAAATCTGAAGTATCGGAATATTATTCAGGACTTTACACTGAAAATATAAAAAAGATAGAGGATGGCTCATCTCCTTATATTAATTCATTCAGGAAAGAGGCGTATAACAGGTATACTCAGCTTGGAGTACCGACAAAGAAAAATGAAGCATATAAATACACAAATCTCGATCTTTTTTTCAAGCATGATTACAAAAGCTATTTTATCCCTGATGAATCGGATTTTCAGAAAGCAGAGGATTTCAGATGCGATGTGACTGACCTCGATGCCCACGGAGTGGTTCTGGTCAATGGTTTTTATCCGACAATTAACGGTAAGCTCAGGGAGCTTCCCGGAGGCATTATCATCGGAAGCCTTAATGAAGCAGCAAAAAAATATCCTGCGCTTATCGAAAAGCATTATGGAAAGTACGCAAAAAGCGAAACAGATGGTCTGATACATCTGAATACGGCAATGGCTTCCGACGGTGTATTCATATACGTACCAAGGGGGGCAGTTCTTAAGAAGCCTGTTCAGGTTGTTAATCTTGTCGATTCGCAAGAGGATACCTTCAATCAGCACAGGAACCTGATAATTGTTGAAGAGAATGCCGAATTCACCCTGATCATCTGCGATCATACCCTTTCTCCCCGGAAGTTTCTTACAAATGCCGTTTCTGAAATACACGTTGGTGAGAATTCGCATTTTGACATTTTAAGGGTGCAGAATGAACATAATAATGCCTGCAAGATCACCCATACATTTATCCACCAGGAGAAGAACAGCCATGCAGCTTCAAACAATATCACCCTTCATGGCGGCCTTGTACGCAACAACACTTTTCATTACCTGGGAGGCGAAGGAGCAGAATGCAATTCTTACGGTCTCTACCTTGCTGACAAATGGCAGCATATTGATAACTTTGTGAACATCGACCATGCCTTTCCGAATTGCACCAGCAACCAGCTTTTCAAGGGAGTTCTCGACGAAATGTCGACAGGCGCCTTTAACGGCAGGATATATGTTGCGCCTGACGCCCAGGGGACCCTTGCCTACCAGAAGAATAACAATATACTCCTGACCGATGATGCCAAAATGGATACAAAGCCCCAGCTCGAGATATATGCCAATGATGTTAAATGCAGTCACGGCGCCACTGTCGGACAGCTCGATGATAATGCGCTTTTTTACATGCAGACGAGAGGTATCGACAAGCGTCAGGCCAGGCTTATGCTTATGTTCGGATTTGCCCACGAGGTGATCCAGAATATCAAGGTTGAAGCTCTCCGAGAGAGGATGGATAACCTGGTGATGCAGAGGCTTAAAGGTGAACTTTCGCGTTGTGCCAGCTGTATGGTAAAATGCGGTTAATTTAATAGCCGGATGAAGGATATTTCAGAAATAAGGTCCGATTTTCCGATTCTTCAGAGAAGAGTTTATGACAAACCGCTGATATATTTTGATAACGGAGCCACAAGCCAGAAACCCCTCTGCGTTGTCGAGGCAGTGAAAGAGGTCTATATCACCTATAACGGAAACATCCACAGGGGGGTTCATGCTATGAGCGACCTGACCTCCGAAGCCTTTGAAAACGCACGGGAGAAAGTAAGATCGTTCATCAACGCAGGCAGGCGGGAAGAAATAATCTTCACATCAGGCACCACCGGCTCAATTAACAGTGTTGCCTTTTCCTTCGGAGAGAGATATATTAAAAAAGGTGACGAGATAATACTAAGCAATCTTGAGCATCATGCCAACATTGTTCCATGGCAGATGATGTGTGAGCGGAAAGGAGCTCTCCTGAAGGTTATTCCTGTAAATGATAACGGTGAGATTCTTTTTGATGAATATCTTAAACTACTTTCAGACAAAACCAGGATTGTTTCCGTAACACAGGCCTCAAATGCACTTGGAACAATCCTTCCGATTAAAGAAATAATTGAGGCCGCCCATTCACATAACATTCCCGTACTGATTGACGGGGCACAGGGCATCCAGCATGGCATCGTTGATGTTCAGTCGCTTGACTGTGATTTCTATGTTTTTTCGGGACATAAAATATACGGGCCTACCGGAATCGGAGTTCTTTATGGCAAGGAAAAATGGCTCTCCGACCTGCCTCCGTATCAGGGGGGAGGAGACATGGTTGATAAGGTGACATTTGAAAGGACCACCTACAACGAGCTTCCATTCAAATTCGAAGCCGGAACAATGAATTATTCAGGGGCGATCGGTTTGGGAAGAGCCCTCGATTATGTCACTGAAATGGGAAGGGAAGATATCTCCCTCCGGGAGAAAATGCTCCTTGATTATGCAACAAGGCGATTGTCCGCCATCGAGGGGCTTAGAATTTACGGGAACTCAACCAATAAGATCTCCACAATTTCCTTCCTTCTCAAGGATATTCATCAGTATGACACCGGAATGGTACTTGACAAGCTTGGAATTGCGGTCAGAACCGGTACGCATTGTGCACAACCGGTGATGAACCGTTTTGGAATTGACGGGACAGTAAGGGTTTCCATGTGTTTTTACAACACCACTGAGGAGATAGACACACTTGGAACGGGAATTGAAAAAGTGATAAGCATGTTTTCATAATTTTGGTTATGACCATTAATGAGGTTCAGGATAATATAATTGAGGAGTTCTCGCTTTTTGATGACTGGATGGATAAATACAATATCCTCATCGATATGGGGAAGGGGTTGCCTTTAATCGATCCCAGGTTTAAGATAAAGGATTATCTGATCGAGGGCTGCCAGTCAAAGGTATGGCTCTACCCGGGATATGACGGCAATATCATTTCATTCACAGCCGACAGTGATGCAATTATAACACGGGGCATTGTTGCCCTGCTTATAAAGGTCCTTACAGGGAGAACCCCTGATGAAATAATACAGGCGAACCTCTACTTTATCGACAGGATAGGGCTGAGACAGAATCTTTCCCCGACACGATCGAACGGACTGCTTGCAATGGTGAGGCAGATGAAGCTGTACGCAATAGCCTTTAAGGCAAAGGCCGAAAGGCACTGACCGACGAAGGAGCGTCAGTGGCGCAGGGCGACATTCTCTAAGCTCCCCTCCCTGGAGAGCCTGCCCCGCTTCGGCGGGGGGCGGGGGGTGGGTTTTTTGATGGCAATGAGTAAGGGATAAAGATTGCTTCTCCCGATTCCCGGGATCGCAATGATGTTAAACACTTTGTAAATATGGATCCAACTGAACAACTCGAAATAGAAACAAGGATAGCCGGTGTTCTTAAGAGCATTTACGATCCTGAAATACCTGTGAATATTTATGATCTGGGACTGATATACAACATCGAAATTGATGATGATCATATCGCGCACATAACCATGACCCTTACAGCTCCCAACTGCCCGATGGCTGAGGATCTGATAGAAGAAGTAAAATACAAGGTGGCCGGCACCAAAGGTGTTAAGGATTGCGATCTGAAGCTTACATTCACTCCACCATGGGATAAGAGCATGCTAAGTGATGAAGCAAAGCTTGACCTTGGATTTCTTTAAAATTCTGCCATGACAGACCCTGCTGAACATAATTTGGCTGTAAGCATAAAGAAAAAATCGCTTGAACTGGGATTCGATATCTGTGGTATTGCAAAATCCCGTTCAATGGATGAATACGGTCCGTCCCTTGAGAAATGGGTAGAAGCCGGAATGCATGATAAAATGGGTTATCTTTCAAGGGATATCAGCAAACGGCTCGATCCGGTAAATTTGTTCCCAGAGGCTAAATCACTTGTAGTAACCGGCTTAAGCTATTACTCCGAAATCAGGCAAAAAGATCCGCAGGCTCCAATACTCTCCCGTTATACCTATGGCCTGGATTATCATGACGTGATCACAGAAAAGCTTGAAAAATTGTTTGAATGGATAAAAGGATCAGTGCCCGGGGCCGTAGGAAGGATTGTTGTTGATACAGCCTCACTTCTCGAAAAAGCCTGGGTCAGGGAGGCAGGGCTCGGTTGGCAGGGAAGGCACTCGATAATGATAAATAAGGATATAGGATCGTTCTTTTTTATCGGGATCCTGGTATTGAATATAGATCTTGATCATGACAACCCTGCCGGTAAAGATTATTGCGGTGATTGCAGGATTTGCATTGAAGCATGTCCGACCGGGGCGATAAACAATAACCACACTATTGACGCAAGAAAGTGCATTTCAAATCTTACGATTGAAAACAGGGGTCCTATACCGGAGGAGATGGTGCCTCTCCTTGGCAGAAGAGTTTACGGCTGTGACAGGTGCCAGGAAGTATGTCCCTGGAATAAAATGGCCGGGAAGAATAAAACTCCCGAATTTGCCATTAAAGAAGAGATTGCAGAAATGAGCCTCAGCGATTGGCAGAATCTGACAAGGGAAAGATTTGACCGGCTTTTCAGTAATACTTCAATGCGCAGGATCAGGTTTGAAAAGTTCATGGAAAACATTGAAGCTGCAATAAAATCCGGGAACAGATAATTCCTTTTATTGTAGTGTTGATCACTATCACCTGTGCCCGGTGATTATTGCAGTATATTCTATGTAATTACATTGTAATTACACCTTTTCTTTAGTCGGAGGTGGCGGTGGAGGCGGTGCAATTATTCCATCCATTAGTCTGAAACTGAAATCCTTGTAATACTCAGTATTAATCAGTGTAGAAGTTTTATTTTCCTGTCTGAAAGTCTCAACTTTTGCTCCCTGTCCCTTAATGAAGTTGCTTTTAAAATCATGGGTTGCAGATTTTGCCCTGATTATCCTGAAAATATTATCGACTGACTTCGCAATAATGAAGGCTCCTTTCATTTTAACAATGTCATCTTCAAAGGAAAATTCATCGCCGGTTTCATAAAAAGTTTGAGTATACATACTCTTTGCAGGGTCGGGCGTTATATTGTTTTCCCTGAGGATCGGGTTCCACCACATATCCTCTGCTGCATTCTGAAGAGGAGGCGGGGGTGGTGGGGGTGGAGGAAGGAAGGTCTCCACTCTTCTTGTGGTTTCCTGTGCATCGATAGCCAGAAATCCGGTAACAAGAAAAAATGGTATAACCGCAATTTTTTTCAAAATCGCTCTCTTCTGGAAACTTTTCTTTGTCATCATTAGTAGTCTTTTTTTAGTGAAAGAATAATTAAAACTACTGGCCAGGTAGGTTTTGCTATTCCGGAATGAGGTATTAAGCAGGATGTTGGTGTATGTAGTTAAATTGCTTTCTGATCTGACAACAGCTTCATCTGCCAGGTATTCATGGTTAAGAAGGATTGCCTTTTTGTAATAAGCAAGTATTGGATTGAACCAGAAGAATACCTTAAGCAATTCAATAAAAACTATATCCAGGGAATGACGCTGTACAATGTGGGCAAATTCATGAAAGAGTAATTCCCCTGGAATCCTCCCCTCATTGAATTCCTTCATGTTAACAAAAACAGTGGAAAAAAATGAATAGGGCAGCACTGGTTCATTTATCATTACGATTCTATGATCTTCAACAAAAACGGAAGAGCAATTTGATCTTTTTATCAGCAACTGTCGGATGTTTGCAAAGAAGCGAACAAGCAACACAAAAGAAACCAGGATATATACCCGGAGTATCAGCCAGGATGGGTTTATGCCATTCCTGGCATGCGGAGCAAGTGTCCCGATCTGGTAATAGTTATCCTGAATGCCGGCAATATCAATTACTCTGATAACAGAAGAATAGGAAGCCATTACCGGGAATGTTAAAAGCGGAACTACCAGGGAAAACAACAGGGATACGATTAGATACAGCCTGTTGAATCTATGCATGCGTTCACTGCTTAAAACCAGGGAGAAGAAGAGATACAGCAGGACAAGACTAAGACCTGAGCGTATCAGATAGTTTATTATTGAGGTGATCATTTTTTTCTTGTGTTGTTTTTAATCTGATCATCAACCATGTCACGTAACTCCTTCAATTCCTTTTCATTCATGTTAGTCTCGGTTGTAAAGAATGATGCAAATTGTGAGGCCGAATTGTTAAAATAGTTGCTTATTATACTTTTAATGTGGGAAGAGAAATATTCGGTTTTTTCAACAAGGGGAAAGTACAGGCGGTTGCTTCCGTGTTGATCAAATGCGATAAATCCCTTTATGGTCATCCTTTTAAGAAGTGTTGCGACTGTAGTGGTTGCAGGTTTAGGTTCCGGGAACTCATCGAGAATGTTTTTCATATATGCTCTTTCGAGTTTCCAGATGTATTTCATAACTTGTTCTTCGGCGGATGTCAACTGCATGTCTCTGTAATTAAGTATATATTCT
>DAIUKI010000014.1:0-5583 GCA_036848255.1 Bacteroidales bacterium
ATTTACCCCGGTTACACCGGGTTATTAACATTCAGTCACTTCCGTGACTTTTCTGTCCAGCTACTTCGCAGCTGGTCTATAATGATTGATGAAACTTCCCTCAAACAGACAATACTCTGGCAACGACATGCTCCGCAGGAGCATCGGGCAACCGGCTGCTTCTCTGAAGGAGAAGGATATTAATAACCTCCGGTGCAACCGGAGGTAAGGCTCACCCTCTAAGCCTTTCAGCTCCGTAGGAGCTGGACAATATGGATAAAGGAATATTACTTTTACTGATATCTCACTGGCAACGACATGCTCTGTAAGAGCATCCGGCAACCGGCTGCTTCTCTGAAGGAGAAAGATGTTAATAACCTCCGGTGCAACCGGAGGTACGACGTGCTCCTTATCTTTCAGCCCTGAAGGTGCTGAATTAAGCATATTTTTGGTATTTTTGATACCTGATCAGATAATTACCCTGCCTGTATGCCTGACTCCCATGATTCAAATGATATCCTGCAGCTCGATGTTGAGCAGATCCTCTATTCAAAGAATCCGGCTCTGAAGAAAGCTGTTCCTGGATTCCTTGTCAGATACCTTAAGAGGATAGTGCATCAGGATGAATTGAATGAATTCCTTAAATTGGCCGGAAATCGCAGGGATGCGGAATTCATAAAAGCCGGACTTGATTTCTTCAGAATAAGCTACAGGGTTTCCAGCCCGGAAAACTTACCTGCTTCAGGGAGATATATATTCGTCTCAAATCATCCGCTGGGAGGGCTCGACGGTCTGGTCTTCATCTATGAGCTGTCGAAATACTATAAAAGCATTAAATTCCCTGTAAATGATATCCTTATGACAATCAAAAACCTGTCGGGAGTCTTTCTTCCAATAAATAAGCACGGTTCACAGGACAGAGAAGCAGCAAGGCTGATAGAGGAAGCATACGCCTCAGAGAGCCAGATACTCTATTACCCGGCAGGATTATGCTCAAGGAAGAGAAAAGGGGTCATCAGGGATCTGCAGTGGCACAAAAGCTTTATTACAAAATCAATACAATACAAGAGGGATATTGTCCCGGCATATTTTTCAGGCCGCAATTCGGATTTCTTTTACAACCTCTCCAACATAAGGAATTTCCTGGGGATCAGGGCAAACATCGAGATGCTTTACCTGGTTGATGAATTGTTCAAACAGAAAGGAAAAGCAATCGACCTTGTTTTCGGAAAGGCAATACCATGGCAAACATTTGACAAGTCAAAGAGCGCCGTTGAATGGGCGGAATGGGTTAAAGAAAAATCATACGGACTTAAATCGGCTATAGCCTGATAATCAACCAATCAAAAAAAAATCTAAATTTGTCCCGGCTTTTCAGACATAGATACTGAAATCCATATTACCAACAAGGAAGGCATGAAACCAGTAGCTGAACAGCTCCCAAAGGATCAGATAATCGCGGAACTTACTCCAGATAAACTTCTTCGTCACACCAACAATGGTGGCAATGAGGTTTATTTCTTTGATCACAGGTCGTCCCCCTCGCTGATGCATGAGATTGGCAGGACAAGGGAGATAACATTCCGTCATGCAGGCGGCGGAACCGGTAAGGATATAGATCTGGATGAATTTGACATTGATCCTGTGGATCCGCAAAGACAGCTCATAGTCTGGGACCCCGAGCGCCTGGAGGTAATTGGAGGTTACCGGTTGTATTTCCCTCCCAAAGGCTGTACTACATGTGATGTTTCAAAACTTGCCTCATCTTCATATTTCAGCTTTTCGGAAAAATTCCTGAAGAGGTATTACCCTCACATGATGGAACTTGGCCGTTCGTTCGTCCATCCCCACTACCAGTCGCGCGCAATGGGCAGAAAGAGCCTTTTCGCCCTTGATAACCTCTGGGACGGACTCGGAGCACTGATTCTTGACAACCATCATCTCAAATACCTTTTCGGAAAGGTGACAATGTATCCGCATTTCAACCGGAAGGCAAGGAACATGATACTTTATTTCCTTAAAAAACATTTTGATGATCCCGACAACCTTGTTATTCCACTCGACCCGGCCAGGATTGACATAAACAGGGAAGAAATGAAGAAGATCTTCAGGGGATGGAGGTACAAGGATGATTATAAGATCCTGTCGAGGGAGGTGAGGAATCTCGGGGAGACCATTCCTCCGCTTATAAATGCATATATGGGATTATCGCCAACGATGAGGACTTTCGGGACATTCATAAATCACAAGTTCGGTGATACCGAGGAGACCGGAATAATGATAACCCTCAGGGATATCTATGTTGAGAAGATAAACAGGCATCTGGCTTCCTATAAAAAGGATTTCCTTATTACCTGGTTCTCGCACGGAAATCAGTAAGCCCTTTCATTCCTGCCTTCCATATAATTAATGAACGACTGGTTGGCAACCTTGTTGCCACCGGGTGTCGGATAATCACCGGTAAAGTACCAGTCACCCGTGTGCCCGGGACAGGCTTCATGCAATCCTTCGATAGACTGGAACACAATCTCAACTCCTGCTTTTATATCCTCTGATTTAAGTAGCGAAGCGATCTTGCCGGAGATCATATCGGTGCAGAAGGGCTTATAAATTTCCCTCACAAGATTTCTTATTTCACCCACTGGTTTTTTTATCTCGGATTTTGCCTCTTCATATACTTCGGTAAGAATATGCTCCCTGCCATGCTCCTTCAACAGTTCAACGGCGGCCTTGAATGCTATCAGGTCGCCCAGCTTTGCCATATCAATCCCGTAACAGTCGGGGTACCTCAGCTGAGGAGAAGATGAAACTATGACGATCTTTTTCGGATCAAGCCTGTCAAGGATCCTGATTATACTTTTCTTAAGCGTTGTGCCCCTGACTATTGAATCATCGATAACCACAAGATTGTCGACACCTCTTTTGACCACGCCATATGTTACATCATAAACATGGCCGACGAGATCGTCGCGGCTGACATCTTCGGTTATAAATGTCCTTAGCTTGGCATCCTTGACTGCAATTTTTTCAACCCTGGGCCTCTGGTTGAATATCTTTTGAAGCTCATTCCTTGTAAGGGTCTTCTTTCTTCCAATAATTGCATCCATCTTGGATTGGTTGATATAATCCTCAACTCCTTTAATAAGGCCGTAGAATGCGCTTTCAGCAGTATTTGGAATATATGAAAAGACAGTATGCTCGGTATCGAAGTCGACCGCCTTCAATACCTTTAGAGTCAGGATTTCCCCGAGCTTTTTCCTTTCACGGTATATTGCCTTATCGGTTCCCCTTGAGAAATAAATTCTTTCAAATGAACATTTCCTTAATTCAGATACATCCCTGACCTGTTCTATTGAAGCTTCGCCCGAGGCCCTGACTATTAGTGCGCTTGCAGGAGGAAGTTCATTGACATTATCGGTGCGGACGTTGAAAACAGTTTGTAATACAGGACGTTCCGAAGCGGCTACAACCACTTCATCATCAATATAATAAAATGCCGGCCGGATACCCGCCGGATCCCTCATTACAAATGCATCGCCATGACCCACCATCCCTGCCATTACATAACCCCCGTCCCAGTTCCGGCTTGCCTTACGGAGCACAGTTGCGAGGTCGATGTTCTTTTCGATCAGAGGGGTGATCTCCCTTTTTGTATGTCCCTGTTCCTTAAAGAATCTGAAAACCCTTTCATTTTCCTCATCCAGCCTGTGGCCCACATTCTCAAGGATCGTTACGGTGTCAGAGAAATCGACTGGTGTCTGTCCGAGTTCCACGAGGCTGTTAAAGAGTTCACCCACATTCGTAAGGTTAAAGTTGCCTGCCATTACAAGGCTCCTTGATTTCCAGTTATTTTCGCGGCTGACAGGATGAACGTAATCGATATTATAGTTGCCATAGGTGCCGTAGCGGAGATGACCCAGGTAAATATCGCATGCAAAGGGAATATGTGATTTAATGAAGGCAGGATCGGTAAACTCCTTTTTATATCGTCTGTTTAACTTTGCAATATCCTCATAGATAAGGTCGAAAACTTCCTTTATCGGATCCGGCTTGTTTGATCTTTGACGGAATATATACCTGTTACCCGGCAGCACATTCATTTTAATACCTGCAATGCCGGCTCCATCCTGTCCCCTGTTATGCTGCTTTTCCATCATCAGGTACATCTTCTGGAGTCCCCAGTCCCATGTCCCGTATTTTTGAAAATAGTAGTCCAACGGTTTTCGCAATCTCAACATTGCAATGCCGCATTCGTGTTTGATATTATCGCTCATGGTTATTTTTTATTCGGGTCCGGGAAGTTAATGACGTCCGGCACCAGAATGGCATCCGGAAAAACCTTGCGTATCATCAGAAGATCCTTTGTGCCTTCGATCCTGGACCTGTAATCGCCGGCACGTATCTTGTAATAACTTGGTCTGTCGAATGTAGCATATGTAACAATATCCGGGAACCTGCTCATGAATTCAGCTCTTTTCCTGCCTGATTCCTCCCTTGCATTTTTCACTGAACTGTTGTAAATCTGGATCCTGAACCCATCCAGCCCCCTCAACCGGACATTATAGAGGATATATCTTCCGATAAGCGAATCGATTCCGGGATCCTGATAAATATTGAGATCCCCGGAATTGAAGCCGGCATTGTTCCTTCGCATCAGTTCAGCTGTTGAATATCTTCCCTGTGCGTTGCATGGATCAAGTGAAAAAACAATAAGGATCAGAAGAAAAATGATCTTCCCTTTCATGCTGGCAAATTTTATCAGAGCTCGTTAGCAAGTTCATCCGTGATATCCAGGTTATGGTAAACGTTCTGAATATCGTCATCATCCTCAAGAATTTCAATAAACCGCATTACCTTCCTTGCAGAATCAAGATCGAGACTTTTGGTTTTGTTCGGCACCCGTTTAAGTCCTGCATCCTCGGGTTCTATCCCCAGTTCATTGAGCTTTTTGTTAAGACTCCCGAAATCCTCCTTGGCACAGGTAATAGTCAGGGTGTCGTCATAATCCTCAAAATCCTGAGCACCTGCATCAATCAGTTCCAGCTCAATATTATCCTGCGAAAATCCTTCCTTCCTGATTGTGAAAATGCCCTTCCTGTCGAACAGGGAACTCAGGGAACCATTCGTTCCCAGCTTTCCTCCGTACTTGTTAAATACCGATCTGACGGAGGCAACCGTCCGGTTGTTGTTATCGGTAAGGCATTCAGTAAATATTGCCACACCTCCAGGGGCATACCCTTCAAAGGATGTCTCGATATAGCTGGCGGCATCTGATCCGACTGCTTTTTTTATAGCACGATCGATATTGTCTTTTGGCATATTTGCTCCTTTTGCATTCTGGATTGCAAGCCTCAGCCTCGAATTTGTGTCAGGGTCGCCGCCACCTTCCTTTGCAGCAATGAGGATTTCCTTTATGATTTTTGTGAAGATCTTTCCTCTTTTGGCATCATTTGCCCCTTTCTTCCTCTTTATCGTGGACCATTTATTGTGACCTGACATAAAACTGAAAGTTTTAATTCTGATGCAAAATTAAATATTTCTTTAATACATCATTCATAGTTCATACTTTTGTCACTTAATAAAAACGGAAGACGGAAGACGGAA
>DAIUKI010000014.1:5683-17885 GCA_036848255.1 Bacteroidales bacterium
ACGGAAGACGGAAGACGGAAAACGGAAGACGGAAGACGGAAGACGGAAGTTGGTATTAATCGGCTCCCCTCCGGGGAGGGGCGGGGGGTGGGTTTTAAAAAGACTGGCTGCACGAAGTCAATTCCGTACCGGCGCATAAAATAAAACAATGTCAAAAAAAATATACATCGAAACCTATGGCTGTCAGATGAATGTCGCTGACAGTGAGGTTGTTGTTTCCATACTTCGAGAGAATGGCTATGAACATACAAATGATATTAAGGAAGCCGGACTGATACTGATCAATACATGTTCGATCAGGGAAAACGCGGAACAACGAATCTGGGGCAGACTTAAAGCAATTGGTCATCTGAAGAAAAAGGATAAGAGCATACTGATCGGGCTCATTGGCTGCATGGCGGAAAGACTCAAGGAGAAAGTCCTTGACACAGAGCATCTTGTTGATATAGTTGTAGGACCCGATGCATACCGCGACCTGCCTTCGCTTATAGGAGAGGCCGGATCGGGACACAGGGCCATAAATGTGCTGTTATCGCGTGAGGAGACTTATGCTGACATTTCCCCGGTAAGAATGGATAAAAACGGAATCACTTCGTTTGTTTCCATTATGAGGGGCTGCAATAACATGTGCTCTTACTGCGTGGTACCTTATGTAAGGGGAGCTGAAAGAAGCAGAGACCCTGAATCCATCCTCAGCGAAGTAGAGGATCTGCGGGCAAAAGGCTACCGGGAAGTTACACTTCTCGGTCAGAACGTCGACTCTTATCGCTGGAAAGCTGATGAACAGATCACATCCTTCCCTGACCTGCTCGAAAGGGTGGCACTTATTGATCCACTTTTAAGGATCCGGTTTTCCACCTCACATCCAAAGGACTTGTCGGATGAGTTGCTCAGAAAAATGTCGGAACACTCTAATATCTGCAGACATATTCATCTTCCCGCGCAAAGCGGAAGCAGCAGGATATTAAAGCTCATGAACAGGGAATATACCCGCGAATGGTATATGGACAGGATAAGTGCAATACATTCAATCATTCCCGGGTGCGCAGTTTCGACGGATATTATAACCGGATTCTGTACCGAGACCGAAGAGGACCACCTGGAGACTCTATCGCTTATGGAGTGGGCAGGATATGATTTCGCTTATATGTTTAAATACAGCGAGAGGCCCGGTACCCGGGCAGCAAGAAAATTCAGGGACGATATTCCGGAAGAGACCAAAACCAGGCGGCTTAATGAAATAATCTCGCTTCAGAATAAGCTTTCGTCACGGTCAAAGAAGCTGGATGTTGGCAGGGTTTTTGAGGTATTGATTGAGGATTTCTCAAAAAGATCGCACGATCATTTATCGGGTCGAACCTCACAGAACAAGGTTGTAGTGTTCCCGGGCAATGGCAGGAGAAAAGGGGAATACGTCAATGTGAAGATAGAAAACAGCACCCCGGCGACTCTTCTTGGAAAGATCTTTTAATGCTCTGTATAGTAAAATAACCAGTAACAAGAAACCGGCAAATGGCAACAAATGTTATTTATCTTATCAATAACTGTAACTTGCATTCAATTTTAAATCAATGAAAATGAGAATCAGGATTCTTCTTTGTCTGATAATGATTATGATCTCTTTCAACATATCGTCAGGACAGAAAACCGGAAAGAAGATCACAATTACAGGCAAAGTGGTTGATGGAACGTACGCTTCGGTTGCCAGAGCAATTATCATGATTGATGGAGAAAAAACTGGTTACTTAACAAACGGGGATGGATTTTACAAAATAAAAGTCAGGAAGGAGAATACTAAAATTGGTGTTTTTACCTCCACAAACGGAATTATTGAAGAGGTTTTAGACGGGAGGACCGTAATAAATTTCAAATTCACTGGTTCAGTGCCTGACCAGTTTAAAGAGAAAACCGACTCCGACAATGAGGTAGTTGATGTCGGATATAGGAATGCAAAAAAGAAAACACTTACAAGTCCTGTTAGTGAAATTAAAGGAACCAGATCGAAGTACGCTTCTTACAATAACATTTATGAAATGATCAGAGGGGAAGTTCCCGGTGTTGCTGTCAACGGTACCAGTATTATGATAAGGAGTGCAAATACAGCTAATGGTAATACTGAACCTATGTTTGTTGTTGACGGAGTTCCGGTAAATACAATCGATAATATTGATCCACCGATGGTACGGTCGATATCAATTCTTAAAGGATCTTCGGCAGCTATTTATGGTACGAGAGGTTCCAACGGAGTTATAATTATCAATCTGTTACGTGGAACTGACAAATAACCATCATTTAACATAAATTAATTCTTTTTAAAGAGAACAACAATTAACTTGCAATAAAATTAAAAATCACGAAAATGAGAACGAGGATAATTTTTTGTCTGATATTTGCCATGATTTCATTCAATATATCAGAGGCCCAGAAAGCCGGCAAAAAGATCAAAATTACAGGACATGTGGTTGACGGGACGTTGGCTCCGGTTGCAAACGCTATCGTGCTTGTCGATAGTGAAAAGACGGGTATTGTCACTGACCAGAAGGGTCATTTCAAAATAAAGGTGAAACCGGGAAGTTCCACTATAGGCGTCCTCACAATGACTAACGGGGTCCTTGAAGAACCCATTGATGAAAGGACCACTTACAATTTTGCATTTGAAGGGTCAGTTCCTGTACAGGCCAGCGGCAAGGTCGATCCGGGTGACGAAACAATTGATATCGGCTACGGGAATGTCAGGAAGAAAAGCATGACCGGAACTGTCAGCAAAATTGACGGTGCAAATCCCAAATATGCATCCTACAGGTCAATCTACGACATGATCCGTGGTGAAGTGCCGGGCGTCCAGGTAAGTGGAACATCCATAAGAATCCAGGGAGCCTCATCCCTGATGCTGAGCACCGAACCCTTGTTTGTGGTGGATGGCATGGTTGTAAATTCAATCGGTGATATTCAGCCGTATGCCGTAAAATCGATAGAGATTCTAAAAGGATCATCTGCTTCCATCTACGGATCTAGGGGCGCCAATGGCGTTATCCTGATTAAGCTTACCGGTGGAGGCGAATAATAACGATTATCCGAATACTTTATTTCCTGGCTTTTACTATCAGGGAAAGCTCATCAAGCTGCTTTGGTGATATTTCTGAAGGTGTGTCAAGCATGACATCGCGCCCTGAATTATTTTTGGGAAATGCAATAAAATCGCGGATTGAATCCTGACCCCCGAACATAGCAACCCAGCGGTCAAAACCGAAAGCGATTCCTGCATGAGGCGGAGCACCGTATTTAAATGCGTTCAGAAGAAATCCGAACTGCTCATTTGCTTCCTCACCGGTAAATCCCAATACTTTGAACATCAGCTTTTGTACATCTGCATCATGGATCCTTACCGAACCTCCGCCTATTTCAACTCCGTTGATAACAAGGTCGTAGGCATTTGCCCTTACTTTTCCCGGATCCTTTTCCATCAGATGAATATCTTCAGGCTTTGGGGAGGTGAATGGATGGTGCATTGCATAAAACCGCGATGATTCATCGTCCCATTCCAGAAGAGGAAAATCGACGACCCACAGGGGGACGAACTTATCTTTTGTTCTCAGACCCAGTCTGTTTCCCATCTCGAGGCGTAGTTCTGAAAGAGCTGTCAGCGTCTTCTTCCTGTCACCTGCAAGGATAAGTACCAGATCGCCGGGTTTTGCATTTGCAAGCTGAGCCCATTTTTTTAAATCCTCCTGTGAATAGTACTTGTCAGCCGAAGACTTAAGCGACCCGTCGGCGCCATATTTAAGATATACAAGACCTTTGGCTCCAATCTGAGGTCTTTTGACAAATTCAGTCAGCTCGTCGGTCTGCTTCCTTGAATATTCGGAACAGCCCGCTGCGCATATTCCACCTATATAATCAGTACTATCAAAGACTACAAAGCCATGCCCCCTGACAGCATCCGTAATATCAGTTATCTTCATGTCGAACCGGAGGTCGGGCTTGTCGCTCCCGTAATTCTCCATAGCTTCATGGTAAGGCATTCTTATGAAGGTTTCAGTGAATTCAATCCCCCTGATCTTCCTGAAAAGGTATTTTGCAAGTCCTTCAAATGTTTCGAGTACATCATCCCTTTCAACGAAAGACATCTCACAGTCGATCTGCGAAAATTCAGGTTGCCTGTCTGCCCTGAGATCCTCGTCCCTGAAGCACTTCACTATCTGGAAATATTTATCAAAGCCTGCCACCATAAGAAGCTGCTTGAGGGTTTGGGGCGACTGGGGCAGGGCATAAAATGTTCCGGGCTGCATCCTTGAAGGAACGACAAAGTCGCGCGCTCCCTCGGGAGTCGATTTGATAAGAACTGGAGTCTCAACCTCAATGAAACCTATAGAGTCCATATACGTGCGTACCTCCTGAGCGACCTTGTGCCTCAGGATTATGTTGTTCTTTACGCTGTTCCTTCGAAGATCGAGATACCGGTATTTCATACGGAGCTCTTCTCCTCCGTCGGTCTCCTCTTCAATTGTAAACGGAGGTATCTCACTGCGATTAAGAATGTCAAGCTTTTCAACTTCTATCTCAATGTCACCTGTGGGCATTTTTGGATTCTTATTGCTCCTCTCCTTCACCTTTCCATTGGCCCTGACCACAAATTCACGGCCAAGCTTCCTTGCTTTCTCACATAGCTCACTGTTGGTCTCAAGGTTGAAAACAAGCTGTGTAATGCCATACCTGTCGCGAAGGTCCACGAAAGTCATCCCTCCCAGGTCCCTCGATTTCTGAACCCATCCGCATAGTGTTACCCTTTTCCCTTCGTTACTGAGGCTGAGCTCCCCGCAAGTATGTGTCCTGTACATTTTTCTTCTTATTGATTTCAACAAAAATAAGAAAAAAACGGGAATTGATTTTTCTCCCCCCTGGGAGGGCTGAGCGTAAAGAAACAGCCCGGTGGGCTGTTTTAGCGAAGAGCCTGAATTCAGCGGGGGCTGCGAAGCGGGAGAGGGTGTTTCATCTTTTCTCAGAGTTTAACCCCCCTTTTAATTCCCCCCAAGGGGGGAAATGAAATCCATTGGATTTTGTCAGAATTTATTTTTACATTTAAAGCATATTCTGATTCCGATGCCTGAGAACAAGGATGAACATTTTATACGGGCCGCGATTGATGAAGCGATGAAGGCTCTTGCCAGACAGGAGGTACCGATAGGTGCGGTGGTGGTGTGCAACGACATGATAATTGCCCGGGCCCATAATCTGACTGAAACTCTCAACGATCCGACTGCCCATGCCGAAATGCAGGCAATAACTGCCGCAACAAGCTGGCTGGGAGGTAAATACCTGACAGACTGTACGGTATATGTTACTATTGAACCTTGTGCAATGTGTGCCGGAGCACTGGGGTGGAGCCAGGCTGCCCGTCTTGTCTATGGTGCCGGGGATCCTAAAAAAGGATACACACTGATCAGGGGCCAATTACTTCATCCTAAAACTTCCGTAACTTCAGGCATTCTTGCAAATGAATGTGGAGGGCATGTGACAAAATTTTTCAGGTCCAAAAGATCCGCGCCAGCGGAAGGGCCTGGAAAATGATAAAGTTTTAAAAAAAAGAAATAATTTACAAAGCGTATAATCATGACCATCAACAACTCCAAATCAGTCATCAATTTAAAACTGCTGCTCCGGATATCGATAATTATTTATCTTACATTTCTGGTTCTCTCCCTGGCGGCTGGGATCATTAAGTTTCCACTTCTTGGAATGGGCAAAGCCACCTGGATAATCATTCTTACAGTTTGTTTCCTCATCATTATGCTTATCCCGGTAATACTGAACTTCCAGTATATATTCTTCTCGGATGAAGGCGACATTTTAATATTCAGGTATTATACAACCGGCCTCTTTTCCGGGAAAAAGAATTCGGTTGAAATTGAGAAAAGGACCTTTTCGGGTTTTACCCTCGATAAAAGCTTTATTGGACTGATCCAGAGTGTTACTTTGTATCAGCGGATGAAAGAGGGTGTTGCAAAATATCCACCAATATACATCAGTGGACTTAAACGGAAGGATAAAGAGACCATTCTTGAATCGCTCACTTCATATGCTCCCCGGGTTAAAGGGAAAAAGCGTGTTTAACATGAGTTAAATCATTTTTAATGAATAAACTAGAGGGCAACTTTGGTGCCATAAATCTGAAACATTAACTTAAATACATAATACTATGAATGTGGATAAGATCATGAACAACCTCGAGAAGAAACATCCCGGGGAGGTTGAGTATTTACAGGCTGTAAGGGAGGTGCTGGAATCGATTGAAGAGGTTTATAATGAAAATCCCCAGTTCGAATCGGCTAACATCATCGAGCGTATTGTCGAGCCCGATCGTGTAATAGCCTTTAAAATTCCATGGGTTGACGACGAGGGAAATGTCAAGGTTAATCTGGGTTACCGGGTGCAGTTCAATAATTCCATCGGACCTTACAAAGGCGGATTGCGCTTCCACCCGAGCGTTAACCTGTCAATCCTTAAATTCCTGGGGTTTGAACAGATATTTAAAAATGCCCTCACCACCCTTCCGATGGGCGGGGGAAAAGGCGGTTCGGATTTTGATCCAAAGGGAAAATCGAATTCTGAGGTTATGAGGTTCTGCCAGTCGTTCATGCTCGAACTCTGGAACTACATTGGACCTGAAACCGATGTTCCTGCAGGCGACATTGGCGTTGGCGGACGTGAAATAGGGTATTTGTACGGCATGTACAAGCGTCTCAAGGGCGACCATACAGGAGTTCTGACCGGCAAGGGAAGCAACTGGGGGGGATCGCTTATCAGACCTGAAGCAACAGGCTTCGGTGGAATCTATTTCGCCCAGGAGATGCTGAAAACAAGGAATGAGACCCTTGCAGGTAAAACCATTTCTATATCGGGATTCGGAAATGTAGCTTGGGGTGCGGCCCTTAAGGCAACTGAACTCGGGGCAAAAGTGGTTACGATTTCAGGACCTGATGGTTATGTCTATGATCCGGAAGGAATTTCCGGGAAAAAAATCGACTATCTGCTCGAGCTAAGGGCTTCGAACCAGGATATAGTAAAACCATACTCCTATGTCTTTGAAGGTGTTGAGTTCCACGAGGGGAAGAAGCCCTGGGAGTTAAAGGTTGATATTGCACTGCCATGCGCCACCCAGAATGAACTCAATGGGGAGGATGCCAGGAAACTTATCGAAAACGGCGTTGTCCTGGTTGCCGAAATATCAAATATGGGATGTACCCCAGATGCTGTTGAAGAATTCAACAGGCGCAACATACTATTTGCACCGGGTAAGGCGGTAAATGCAGGCGGTGTTGCAACTTCAGGACTTGAAATGACCCAGAACTCGATGAAGATGAGATGGAACAGCCAGGAGGTTGACCACCGTCTCCATGAAATTATGATCAATATCCACGGCCAGTGTCTTAAGAGTGGCAAAAGGACCGACGGATCGGTGGATTATGTAAAAGGTGCAAACATTGCAGGATTCCTGAAGGTAGCAAATTCAATGCTGGATATGGGGGTAATCTAGGGTTATTAAATAACCATTTACATTAATAATAATAGGGACATTCCATGGAATGTCCCTATATTTTTTCGTATATTTGATTGTCTCAATTTCTAAGTGCTATGTCAGAAGTCTCGCTGAAGCATAAAATTGCTTTAAGCCTTATTCCCCGTATCGGAGATATCAATGCGCGCAAGCTGGTTTCGCATTTCGGCGGAGTCGAAGCAATTTTTCATGAATCATACCGTAACCTGGTAAAGATACCCGGTATCGGATCGGGTCTTGCTCAATATATCAGCAATAAGTCGTATCTTGAAATTGCAGAATCAGAAGTGAATTATGTTATAAAACATAATATTAAAACATATTTTTATCTCGATAATGACTACCCGTTCAGACTGAAGCAATGCGATGATTCTCCGGTTGTGTTTTACTTCAGGGGAAGCTGCGACCTCAACAGCCCTAAAATGCTTAGCGTAGTCGGAACACGAAACTCAACCACCCGGGGAAGGGAACTTTGTGAAAGCATAATCGGCAATCTGGCAAATGGACACCCTGATCTTATTATTATCAGTGGGCTTGCTTATGGTATCGATATTTCTGCCCATAAAGCGGCGCTTGCAAATAATCTTCAGACAATCGGAGTGCTCGGACATGGATTTAAAACGATTTATCCTTCAATTCACCGGTCGACAGCGGAAGCAATATTAAAAACAGGAGGACTGCTGACTGATTTCATCTCAGACACACTTCCTGAGCGGAACAATTTCATTAAAAGGAACAGGATTATTGCGGGAATCTCCGACGCAACCCTTGTAGTTGAATCGGGCATAAAGGGGGGAGCACTTATTACAGCAGATATCGCGAATTCATATAACCGCGATGTGCTTGCCATTCCCGGAAGGCCCGACGATCACTGGTCAGCAGGATGCAACGATCTCATTAAAACAAATAAGGCTGCCCTGGTCGAATCAGCCGTGGATATCGAAAACTTTCTCAGCTGGCAGCCCGAAAAAACAAAAGCACCTGTACAAAAAACCCTTTTCTCGGAAATGAGCGAAACAGAGCAGAGGATCTATGAACTGATCATGAAAGAAGGCGAACTTACAATCGACCATATTTGCCGCTTTCTTGAAATTCCCATCAGCAAGCTCTCTTCCCAGCTGCTACAGATGGAATTCAAGGGAATTATCAAATGCTCCCCGGGTAATGTTTACAGGACTTAGGGAATTAATTAAAATTTATGCAGCCTGTACTTTTTTCTTCCATTGTTTTTATACTTTTGATATTCAAACTAACCCTAATACCCCAGCATATGGATCCAAGAGTACAGCAGTTCATGGCGATGATAAAAGCCAAAAATCCCGGTGAGAATGAATTCCATCAGGCCGTTCAGGAGGTGTCTGAATCACTTATACCTTTCATTGAAGAAAATCCAAAGTACAAGCATGCAAAGATACTTGAACGGATAGCTGAACCCGAGCGGACTATTATCTTCAGGGTGCCATGGCTCGACGACAAAGGGGATGTACAGATAAACCGTGGTTTCAGGATCGAGATGAACAGTGCGATCGGTCCTTACAAGGGAGGCCTTAGGTTCCATCCTACCGTAAATCTTGGCATCCTGAAATTCCTGGCATTTGAGCAGGTATTCAAAAACAGTCTCACCACACTTCCGATGGGAGGGGGAAAGGGAGGCTCTGATTTTGATCCGAAAGGGAAATCGGATAATGAGGTAATGAGATTCTGTCAAAGCTTTATGACGGAACTTTTCCGCCATATAGGTCCCGATACTGATGTACCGGCAGGCGATATCGGAGTGGGCGGACGTGAAATCGGATACCTTTTCGGTCAGTATAAGAGACTTAAAAATGAGTTTTCAGGTGTTCTGACAGGAAAGGGTATCGAGTGGGGAGGTTCACTCATCAGGCCGGAAGCGACCGGATACGGCGCCACCTATTTTGCACAGGAGATGCTTGCTACTCGCGGAGACTCATTTAAGGGTAAAACCGTGTGCATTTCGGGGTCAGGGAATGTTGCCCAATTCGCAACAGAAAAGGTCACCGAACTCGGCGGCAAGGTTATAACTTCATCTGATTCAAATGGTTTCATTTTTGATCCAAAGGGAATTGATGCTCAGAAGCTGAAATTCATAATGGATCTGAAAAATATACGAAGAGGAAGGATCAAGGAGTATGCCGAGAAATTCGGAGTGGAATATTTTGAGGACAAGAGGCCATGGGGAATAAAATGCGATATCGCGATGCCAAATGCAACCCAGAATGAGATAAATGCCGATGAAGCGAAAACACTCGTCAATAACGGATGCATCTGTGTGGCTGAAGGGGCCAATATGCCCTCCACAATTGAAGCAGTTGAAGTTTTCCTGAAAGCACAGATATTGTATGGCCCCGGAAAAGCTGCCAATGCCGGCGGCGTTGCCACATCAGGACTTGAAATGACCCAGAATTCAATGAGGCTCCCCTGGTCGCGCGAAGAGGTGGACGAAAGACTGCACATAATTATGAAGAATATCCATGGCACATGCGTCAGGTATGGTAAGCAGGATGACGGATTCATAAACTACGTTGACGGAGCCAATATCGGAGGTTTTGTCAAGGTAGCCAATGCAATGATCGCGCAGGGTGTTGTTTGATGAAGCTGATAGATACACATACCCATATTTATCTACCGGAATTCGATGCTGACAGGGACGAAGCAGTAAAGAGGGCAGTTCAATCGGGTGTCGTCAGCCTGCTGATGCCGAATATTGACACTGATTCTGTTTCAGCAATGCTTTCGGCTGAGGAGAGATATCCCGGTATCTGCTATCCAATGATCGGATTGCACCCTACTTCAGTGAAGGAAGATTTTCTGTCTCAGCTCGATAAGCTCGAGGATCTTTCTGAAAACCATAAATTTTATGCCATTGGTGAAATCGGCATCGATCTCTACTGGAGCTGGTCTCACCTTAATGAACAGATCATTGCTTTCAGGAGGCAAATAACCTTTGCACTTAAGTCGGGATTACCTGTTGTGATTCATTCACGCAACTCATTTCCTGAAGTATTCAAAGCACTTGAAGAATTTACCGGATCGGGGCTGAAGGGTGTTTTTCATGCTTTTACCGGCACCCTGCAGGATGCCGAAAAAGCTGTCGGAATGGGATTTAAGCTTGGGATCGGTGGAATAGTGACATTCAGAAATTCCGGACTTGATCAGATTGTTAGTCAGACAGGGATTGAAAACATCTTACTTGAAACCGATTCTCCTTATCTTGCTCCCGTTCCTTACAGGGGAAAAAGAAATGAGAGTTCCTATCTTTGTCTGATAAACAATAAAATTGCTGAAATAACCGGATTAAGTTGTGAAGAAACTGCGACAATTACTTATTCTAATTCTGTTCAGCTTTTTGATTTATAATTTAAACAAATGAAAGACAGAAGAGAAACATCGATACTGATAATATATACCGGGGGAACGATCGGGATGGTACATGATCCGATATCCGGTTCGCTGGTGCCGATTGATTTCAAGCATATCACCGATCATGTTCCCGAATTGCTTAAGTTCGGATTTGATCTTCAGTCAATTTCGTTTGATCCTGTTAAGGATTCTTCAAACATCGATCCCGGAGTATGGGTTAAAATGGCGGAGACAATAGAAGAGAATTATGATCAGTTTGACGGATTTGTTGTTTTGCACGGGACCGACACGATGGCCTATTCTGCTTCGGCCCTGAGTTTTATGCTTGAGAATCTCCGGAAGCCGGTCATCCTTACCGGATCACAACTTCCGATCGGCCTGCTTAGAACTGATGGCAGGGAGAATCTTATCACCGCCATTGAAATTGCAGCCGCAAAGGAAGGAGAACTTTCGCTTGTTCCGGAGGTCTGCATCTATTTTGACAATGAGCTTACCCGGGGTAACCGCACAACAAAGTTCAGTGCTGAGCATTTTGATGCATTCAATTCACCAAATTATCCACCTCTTGCAGAGGTCGGACTTCACCTGAAATACAATTACAATCTTATCCGTTATTCCGCTCCTGACAAGGATCTTGTTGTCCACAAGACTTTTAACACCAATGTTGCAATTCTTAAAATATTCCCGGGAATAGGACGGAATCTTGTTCAGGCCATAATTAACACAAAGGACCTTAAAGGGCTGATCATAGAAACCTTTGGTTCGGGTAATGCACCCACCTATCCATGGTTTATAGGGGAGCTGAGAGACTTTATCGCCAGTGGGGGTATAATCTTCAATGTAACCCAATGTCATGGTGGAAGTGTTGAGATGGGTTTGTATGAGACCAGCAGGGAGATGCTTGCGGCGGGAGTCGTCAGCGGGAAGGATATCACCTCGGAGGCCTCGGTGACAAAGCTTATGCATTTGCTTGGGATTTGCGGATCGGGGGAGGAAGTTGTCAAATGCCTGGGGAAGTCGCTGGCGGGGGAGATTACTTAGCTCCTTGCCCCCTGCCCCCTAAAGGGAGTTGTTGCTCGTTGCTGGTTGCTGGTTTTAAAATATTTTGTAATTTGCGCCCCCATTGACTGTAGATCAAAAATGATTTTTGGAGAGATGTAGGAGTGGTTTAACTAGCACGCCTGGAAAGCGTGTATACCCCAAAAGGGTATCGGGGGTTCGAATCCCCCTCTCTCCGCAAAGCTTGCATAAATCCCACCGCCAGGT